>DATGCY010000271.1:0-8404 GCA_035311385.1 Candidatus Methylomirabilota bacterium | reverse complement strand
GTGATGTTGTGCAGGGTGCCGGACTCGTTCTCGATGCGCAGGCGAAGCCGCTGTCCCGGCTTGCCGCGCAGGAAAGTGGGGCCGAAGTAGTAGTCGTCCGCCTCCATCTTCACGACGCGGAGCGTCCCAACGTCGCGCGTGCCGTGGTCGGCGAAGGACATCCCGCCGATGGTCACCGTCTTCGTCTGCGTCCGTCCGGCCGTGGGCACGGCGGGGACGGCGGCGCGTGGCGCGCTCACGGGCTGGACGGCGATCTTGCGGGGCGCGTTCCCCACGGGAATGGTGGCGGTGACGGCCCGGGTCGAGAGATCCACCACGGAGACGTCGTTGGACCCTTCGTTGGCCACCCACGCCGTGCGGCCGTCGGGGGCGATGGCGATCCAGTGCGGAAGCGTACCCACGGGCACGGTGGCGACCACGCTGTTGCTCGCCGTGTCGACGATGGCGAGCTCGCCTGGTCCCTGCACCGCCACGAGCGCCCAGCGGCCATCCGGGGTAGACGGCGAGAGATGCGGTGAGGCGCCCACGGGCACCTGCGCCACCACCTTGGTGGTCGCGGTGTCCAGCACCTGCACGGCGTTGATGCCGGCCAGGGTGAAGTAGACATGCCTGCCGTCGGGCGAGGTGTCGAGGGCCCGTGGCGTCTTGTCGAGGACGAGCGAGCCGACCCGCTTCATCGTCTGGAGATCGATCACGTAGATGGCGGTCTCGCCCTGCTTCTGCGAGCCGACCCAGGCGCGGCTGCCGTCCGGCGAGATAGCGCCGTTATGGACCTGGGGCACTGCTACCTCGCCCGTGACCTTCTCGGACGCGGTGTCGATGACGAGCACGCGATCCGAGCCGAAGCCCGAGACGAGGACCTTACGCCCGTCCCGCGACATGGCGAGCCCATGAGGATTCGCACCCACGTCGATGGTGGCGACCACCGCGTCCTTCCCCGTGTCGATCACGCTCACCGTGGACGCGCCGTCACTGCTCACGTAGACCTTGCGCCCGTCCGGTGTGATGACCAGCCCGTGCGGTCCCTTGGGCACGGGAATCGTCGAGAGGACGCGATTCTGTGTCACGTCGATGACAGCCACCGCATCGTCCTTGAAAAGTCCCACGTACGCCTTCGGCCCCGCCGCCGGCGCCATAGTCGCGCCGGCCAAGGCCGTCGTCAGCATCAATGCCGCGAATCCCACCGTCAATCGCCTCATCGGTAGCCTCCTTTTCGAGTTCCAGCGTCGTCATCGCGGCTAACGTGCCGGGGGGCTGTTCGTTCCTTTCTGACCTAGAGGGAACGAATGGGGGCGTCGGACGTTAGGCGTAGAGCGAGGCGATGCGGGCATGCGCGACGGAGAAGCCGCTGGGACCCTGGGACGAGAGGCCCTCGCCTACGCCGATGCCCTCTACAATCTCGCCCGATATCTCACAGGAAACGACACGGATGCCGAGGATCTCGTTCAGGAGACGTACTCGCGAGCGCTCCGGGCCGCGGGGCAGTTCACCCCGGGCACAAATCTCAAGGCATGGCTGCTGCGCATCCTTCGCAACACGTTCATCAGCCAGTATCGCCGCCGGCGTCACGATCCTACGGTGGGCGGCCTCGATACCGTGGCGCCCGAGGTCCCGCCGACCTCGGACATCGGCTGGCGGCGCGACGAGGTGGAGCTCGACCGCCTGCGCAAGGTCGTGGCGGAGGAGCTCGAGCGTGCGCTCATGACCCTCACCGACGATGCGCGCACCGCCATCCTCCTCGACCTCGAAGGGCTCAGCGAGGCGGAAGCGGCGCTGGTGATGGGCTGCGCGGTGGGCACCATCAAGTCGCGGCTCTCCCGCGCACGCGCCTCTCTTCGGGTCATCCTCAAGACGTGGCGGGGTTAGCCGTGGACTGTCTCGACGTTCGCGATCAGCTGCTCGACTTCCAGCACGGACGCCTCGCTCCCGAGGTGGTGGGCAACGTGCAACGCCATCTCGACGGCTGCGGCGACTGCGCGCTGGCCGACCTCACGGAGCGTGAGCTGACCCACGCTCTCGAGCGGCGTACCCCACAGTACTCGGCTCCCCTCGCCCTCAAGCGTCGGCTGGCCGCGGCTTGGCCTGCTCCCGCCGCACCGCGGCCGCGAGGGCGCTGGCCTCGCGTGCTCCACTACGCCGCGGTGGCGGCGGCCGCGCTCCTCCTCGCCCTGCCCTTCACGTACGAGCTCCTCTCACGGAAAGACGCGGGCGCGGTGCTCATGGTCAGCGAGGCGGTCAACGATCACGTGCGCATGCTCCAGAGTCAGCGGCCGCTGGAGATCGAGAGCGGGGGCATCCATCAGGTCATCCCGTGGTTCTCGGGAAAGCTCGACTTCGCTCCTGGCATTCGCTTCGCGGGCGACACTGAGTTTCCGCTCCGGGGCGGCGCCGTCGGCTACTTCGTTGACCGCAAGGCGGCCGCGCTGGCCTTCGGCGAGCCGTCACACGCCATCTCGCTCTTCGTCTTCAAGGCAGACGGGCTGCCGTGGCCGACCCGTGGCCTCGAAGACGGCACGTACCGGACCGTCGCGCGCGGCTTCGACGTGCTGCTCTGGCACGATGGCGAACTAGGCTATGCCCTCGTGGGCGCACCTGACGCCGCCCTGATGCGGCTCGCTGCGAAGCTTCGCCACCCCGCGTAACGAGAACTCACGAATATCTGGAGCGCGAGACGGCCGGGTCCTGTCGCCGGGGGGAGGGGTGTGCTCATGCTGCGTCACCCGCTCGCCTGATTCGCAGCCCTGCGGGCGGCGAGCAGGACGAGGGGATCCCACTCCGCCTGAGCACACCCCTCCCCCCGCCGCCACCCGGCCGGTTGCACGTACAGCACTCATGGATTGCATGGACCAAGCCGCGCTCAGTGGGTGGAGGTTTTGGCCGCGGCGTAGGTGGGCGCGGCGACGCCGTCGATCATCACGTTCACACAGGCGGGAAGCCCCGAGGCCAGCGCACGCTCGAGGGCGGGAGCGAGGTCGCCTGGACGCTCGACGTGTTCTCCATAGCCGCCGAGGGCGGCCGTGGTCAGATCGTAGCGGGTCGGGCGCAGCTCGCAGCCCACCGTGCGCTCGGCGCCGTAGTGCTGGAGCTGGAGTTGATGCTCGGCATTCCAGCGTGCGTCGTTGCCCACCACCGCCAGCACGGGAAGCCCTTCGCGGACGGCGGTGTCCAGCTCGAAGCCATGGAAGCCGAAGGTGCCATCACCGAGAGCGGCGATCACCGCGCGCTCGGGATGGCGGAGCTTGGCGGCCAGGGCGAGCGGGATCGCACTTCCGATCGAGCCGGAGAGACCGTTGATCATACGCATCCCCGCCTCGCAACCCGCCTGGATCCACTGCCCGAACTCGCCGCCGTCGGCCACGAGGATGCCCCCGCGGTCGAGGAGCGGCTGGAGCGCGGCGCACACGCGAAGTGGATGCATGGGCGCCCGCGAGCTGCGACACAGCACGTCCCATTCCGCGGGCACGGCGGCCCGCGCGGACGCGACCTCGGCGCCCCAGTCGCGCCACCGCGCAGCCAGCGATGTCGTCTCGGCAGCCAGACGGATGACGAGCTGCGCGGGATCGGTGACGAGGCCGAGAGTGACCCGACCGCTCTGATCGAGCGCCTCCGCGTCCCAGTCGACCTGCACGAAGCGGCAGCTGGACGCGAAGGACGGCGCCCCGCCGAAGCGGACGGCGAAGTCGAGCCGCTTGCCGAGGAGCAGCACGAGGTCGGCCTGGCCCAGGCAGTTGCTTGCCATGTGTAGCCACGGATCGTTCACTCCGCGCGGGCTCTCCATGGGCAGCGCAGGAATGCCCGTGGGCCCGGTGAGCTGCTCCACTGCCGCGCGCCGAGCGGCCCGTGACATGGCGGGGCCGAGCAGCACGAGCGGCCGCCGCGACGCTTCGAGCAGCTCGCGCAACCGCCGGAGATCGGCGTCGGCCACACTCATGGAGTGGCGAGCGCCATTCATCACCACGGCGCCTCCATTGCTCACCTTGGCGTCGAGGAGATCGCCGGGCAGGCTCACGTGGACAGGGCCGGGACGACCACTGCGCGCCAGCTCGAGGGCGAGCGCGATGTCCTCCCCGAGCCGCGCCGCATCTTTGGCCACCCACGAGGCCTTGGTCACCGGGGCGGCCGCCCCCGCCTGGTCGATTTCCTGGAAGGCGCCGCGTCCCGCCTGCCCCGCCGGCGCATGCCCGCTCAGGAGCACGAGCGGCGACTCCGCCATCAGGGCGCCGTAGAGTGGGGACAGCGCGTTGAGATGGCCGGGGCCCGCCGTGACCAGGGCCACCCCGGGCTCCTCGCCGAGGCGGCCCCACGCGTCGGCCATGTGCACGGCGGCCGCCTCGTGGCGCGTGTGGATGATGCGCAGGTCGCGGCCGATGGTGGCGTCGTAGATGGGCAGGATCTGGTTGCCGGAGAGCGAGAAGAGCTGGCGCACGCCGCGCTCGGCGAGTGCCTCCACCACGAGGTCGGCTCCACGCGTGGTCACGACGGCGGCCTAGCGGACGCGGCCGCGCGCGGCAACGGGCCAGACCACCTCCACCGTGCCGCCGCGGATGCCGTAGAGCTCATCCACCATGTTGCTCACCACGCAGCAGTGATTCGGCACCACGTGCACGATGTCGCCCACCTTCGGCCGCTCGGCACATGCGGAGAGATCCACGATGCCGTGCTCCTCAGAGAGATTGGCCACCACCGCCTCCGGATACTCCATCACGTGCCCGAAGCCCTTCTGTCCGTACTGATCGGAGGTGAGCACCTTGGTGCCGCAGTCGAGGATGGCGCGGCCGTCGGTGGGGCGGCTCACCACGGTGGCGCGCACGCGCATGGCGCAGTTGTTCCACGTCGCCGTGCCCGACGAAACGACCATCACGTCGTTGAAGACGCAGGTGCCGGCACGATGTTCGGTGAGCATGGGAATGTTCTGCGCAGTGAAGAGGGTCGGGGTCCCTCCGCCCGAGACCACGGGCACGGGAATGCCCGCGTTCTTGAAGAGGGCGAGGGCGGCGGCGAAGAACTCACGGGTGGTCGGCTCGCGGTTGGGAAAGGTCATGAGTCCTCGGAACTGCATCCGGGGCAGCGACGCGGCCTGGCGAGCGAGGTCGAAGGCGGCCTGGGGCGTCTGCACGCCGGTGCGACCGAAGCCCGTATCGCATTCCACGAGAAAGCGCACGTCGAGCTTGTGCCGCACCCCCGCCTCGCTCAGCTCGCGGGCGACCACTTCGTTGTCGAGCACCACCGTCAGCTTGGGAGCGCGCGGCACGAGGGCCATCAGCCGATCGGTCTTGGCCCGGCCCAACACGTTGTAGGTGAGGAGGATGTCGTCGGCCACCTCCGCCTCCACGAACACCTCGACCTCGCCGATCTTCTGACAGGTGATGCCCATGGCCCCTGCCTGCATCTGCATCTTGCCGATGGCGGGGACCTTGTGCGTCTTGATGTGCGGGCGGTTGCCGATCCCGTGACGCGCCAGGTGCGTCTGCACGCGCCGGATGTTGTCCTCCATGATGCCGAGGTCGACGGTGACGGCGGGCGTGTCGAGATCGCCGACGACGGTCATGAGCGCTTCTCCTCATCGGGCACATCCACGTGAAAGGCATGCAAGGCGCGGTGCAGGACCGGCGCCAGCACCACAGAGATGACGGCGGCGAACACGACCACGCCCACGATGGCGTAGACGAGCAGGAAGACCTTGCCCGGCGCGGTCTGCATCCGGGTGATGGGGCCGTTGCCCGTCACCACCAGCCCGGCGTTGAGCAGGGCATCCGGCCAGTCCAGCCCTTCGAACTGGCGGAAGCCCAGCGCGCCTGCGAACAGGAAGACCACGTCGATGGCCACGGCTATAACCAGGCTCTTGCCCATGCGCGCCACGAACAGTGGGACAGGCAGGAGCGGCTGGTGGCGACGCTCAAACATGGGCGGGGCGCCCATACTGGACGCCGAGGACGTAGGGACCAACGCCCTCCGCCTGTCCGCGCTCCAGCATGGTGCGAAGCTCGGGGGAGAGTGAGGCAGGATCGAGCAGCGGCCGTCTCGGCATCAGGCTAGGGCGCCGTCACGGTGGCGCCGCCCCCCGACGAGGTCACCGTGAAGCGGTCACCCTGCTTGACGTACTGGTAGGCGGACCAGCCCGTGGGCGGATCCGGGATTCGGGCGAGAAACGGTCCGCCCGAAACCCCGCTCACCGTGCGCGCCTCCGTCAGGTCTTGGATCGAGTCGGGCAGCGCGCCAAACATCGCCTGGTACTGCCGCGCGGCGCTCGCAATGGCCTGCGCGTCCGCCTGCGCCTTGGCGGCCCGCGTCGCCGGCAGATCCTCACTGATCGCCTTCTGCTCCCGCTGGCATGCGCCCAGCGCCACCACGAGGATCGCGGGCAGGATCACGGCCGCTCGGAGCATGGGGGGCATTATAGACGGCGGCGGCGCGGAGGGTCTCCCCGCACCCTGCCCTCTTTCCTTTCGGGGGCGAGGCCCAAGAGGTGAGGAGGCGACGCGACTCGCCCCTAAGAAGGCGCGCACAAACGGCGCGCGAGGGCGCCAGCGTCAGGCAGCCCATCGAGGGAAAGCAGGTCCCCGACGCTCTCCTTGGCGCTCCGCGCTCCCCGCCGCTCCTCGATCGCCGCCGTCGCGCGAGCGATCAGCCAGTCATCGGGCAACGGGTTCTCCGTGCTCCCGCGCGGGGAGTGCACGGTCTCCACGAAGCTGCCCCGTGCCGTCTCCAGCGTGACCCTTGCGCTGCGGCTCGCGGGAAAGCGCGCCTGCATTTCCGCGGATTCCACGAGAGTCACCCGACGCGCGAGCGCGCGCAGCTCCGCGTCACCGAGGAGCGCGGCGCGCATCTCGTGCGGCCCGACGTCACCATAGGCCAGGGCGAGGGCGACCGTCCACGGCACGCTGTACTGCGCCTGCTCGATGGAGGTGGGCGCGGCGGTCGTGAGCAGAGTCGCCGCATGGAAGGTCTCGATGGTTACGCGACGCACGTCGGCCGCCGCCAGGCCATGGCGACGAAGCAGCGAGAGCACGGCGTCCACCGGCGCGTGCGTCCAGCGACAGGCCGCATACGCCTTGAAGTAGCTCTCGCCGATGGCCCAACGGCGCCCCAGGTCGTCGAGCCACGTGGCCGCCGCACCGTCACGGTCGAGGATGGTGAGCGCACCCTCGAAGCCCGCCGCGGCCAGCGACACCGCGTGAACGCCGGCCAGCGTGCCCCAACCGATCGACTCCTTGACCATGGCGCCCTCGGCCAGCGAGACCACGAGCGGGGCCTGCGGCCGGTAGGCGGCGGCAATGGCCAGCGCGTGCGCCTGCTGGGTGACGTCGAGCTTGGCGAGCCGGCCCACCGCCGCCGCGACGCCGAGGGGCGTCCAGCCGCCGGAGGAAAGCGCGTCCACGCGTGTGTCTTCCCGGGCCAGGGCCGCGCGCACAGCAACCTCGTAGCCCAGGATCACCGCGGCGAGCGCGGCAGGGCCAGACATCGCCGCGCGCTGGGCCACGGTAAGCACTGCCGGCACCACGCTGGAGGCGGCGTGACCGACGACCAGCGCGTAGCCGTCGTCGAGGTCGAGCGCGGAGGCGGCGGTGGCGTTCACGAAGCATGCGCCCGCGAGATCGGCCGATCCGCGCTGGCTCCAGAAGCCGTAGGCGCCCTCGGAGGCGAAGGCACGCGCGGCCGCGCGCACCGATGGCGCCTCGAGACCGGCCAGCGCCACGCCGACGGTGTCCATGCAGCAGAGCCGGGCGCGCGCCCGAATGGGTTCAGGCACGGAATCGAGATCGGTGTGGGCGAGCCACTCCGCGATCCGCGAGGCGATGGTCACGACGGCCTCGGCGGCCCGATGGCGATGCCGGCCGCTCCCATCTCGATGAGGCGCCCGCCTTCCGAGGCCGGCCGGAACTGGCGCAGGAGCTCCTCGCGGCTCGTTCCTGGCGGATAGAAGTACTCCGCGCGCTCCGCGGAGAGCGCGGGCGAGGCGATGAGCCGGTCCTCGCGCGCGATCCCGCTCATGCGCTGGGCGAGGAGCCAGGAGACGCCGGGGCCCAGCTTGAAGCCCGTGCCGCAGCCGCTGCCCGCGTAGAATACGCGCCCGTCGGTGCCGGGCACCTCACCCTCGATGGGCAGCTCCTCCGGATTCATGTAGTAGGCGCCCCCGGCGATGTCGGCGGGCGTCTTGCCGAGATTGAGTCCCTGGGAGGAGAGCACGGGGAAGTGTGGCATCACCTCGAGGAGGGTGTCGATCATGACCTGATCGAGGCCCACCCGCAGGCCGCCGATCTCGCCGCCGCGTGGCTGATAGTCGTCCGGCTGGAGCTCGCGGTGGTGCGTGCCGAAGATCATCCCGCTGCCCTCGGGACGGAAGTAGATGTCGCGCCAGTGCGAGATGGTGGGCGCGTCGATGAGCTCCACCTCGCGGCGTGCC
>DATGCY010000270.1:0-2780 GCA_035311385.1 Candidatus Methylomirabilota bacterium | reverse complement strand
TCTGGCGGATCCCGTAGCGAACCCGGAATTGCGGGTCGGTGAACATCGATACGAAATGGTCGTTTGTCTCGAGCAAGGTCGCCTGTCCCGTCACCACGTTCACGCGGAAGATGTCCGAGTAGCGCGGGTCGCGCTGATTGTGAGCGATCAAGAGCTCGTCCGGGAAACGATGCGACGTCTGCTGCACGTACGCTTTGACCCCCGGCGCGGGGCTGAGGGCGAGAATCTCCCCCGTGTCGAGATCGACGCGATGAGCCTGCCAGTTCTCGTCACCGCCCTGGTCTCGGAAGAAGACGACGTGGCGGTTGTTGGGGAGCCATACGATCCAGGGACCGAGATCGCGGTCGGTGACCCGGGTCAAAGAGCGCGCCTTCGTGGGGTGACGCACGTCGGCCACCCACAGGTTGAGCACGCCGCCAATTGGGGCGAGGAAGGCGATGCGGCGTCCGTCGGGGCTCAGCCGTACGATCGATCGGTCCGCGCCCCCGAAGAGGACGTGACGCGGAATCAATCTCGCGGTGGAAAGGCGAGTCGAGGAGGCCGCTCGAGTGCTCGGCAGGTCGTCGGCGCGGGCCGCGCCACGCCAGAGTAGCTGGCCTGCGCTGGCGGCGGCGGAACAAAGCAGCGCCCGACGGCTGAGGCGAAGACCTATCACGGCCATGGCTCCATTCTCGCGAGGCCTCGCACGGCTACCAGCGGGCGGAGCGACGTGTCGAAATTTGCCGTCAGCACGAAGACAGCGGGGGCGCCGAACGAGCCAAATGGTACCAAGGGCGGTACCAAGGTCAAGGAGGTGGCCGGCGCGGGCGCCTAGTTTCCTGAGTTGAAACTCCGGTGAATGCGGTTATCATGTGGGGGCCATGACACACACGCGCCGAGAGTGGTCCCGCAGTGAGCGGATGGTGGCGGCTGCATTTGTGGGCGCCCTACTCGGTCTTTGGGCGCCAATGCCAGCAGCGGCGGAAGGCGATAAGCCTGCCCCGCCCCCCACGATCTTCGAGTTGACGAAGCCTCAGGTTCCCTCCGCGATCAAGGGCATGTCCGACTCGGTCCGGGAGAGCCTCCTGACCCCGCCGCCGGCGCCCGTGCAGGAGTGGGTCCTCCAGCCGGACGGCAGCATGAAGAACCTCCGCACGGGCATCACGATCGCCCTCCGGAACGTGTGCGCGCCCGGCGATATGGAGCACGAGGCCGCGCTCGCGGCGTTCAAGCGGTCCCAGGCCCGCAAGAGCCACTGAGCTTCCGCCCGCATCTGGCGCCTCCGACTCGATCGGCGCCGGCCCTTCTTCCCTTCCTCGACCGTCAGCACCGCCCTTCAGCCGCCCCCTTCGGTGGTAGGATCGCGCGGTGACCGCCTCGTCCGCGCGCGCCGCCGCTGCCGCGCCTCGATTCGCTGCGCTCCACGTTCCCGACTACCGCCGCTATTTCGCCTGGAGCCTGATTGCGATGACGGCGGACAACATCGAACACGTCATCAGCTACTGGGTCATCTTCCAGGTGTTTCACTCCCCCGCCCTCGCCGGCTTCGCCGTCATCAGCCACTGGGTACCCTTCTTGCTCTTCTCCGTCTACGCGGGCGCTCTCGCGGACCGCCACGACTGCCGGAAGCTCATCCAGGTGGGGCAGATCCTCTTCATGGTGGCATCGCTGTCCTGGGGCCTCCTGTTCCTCACCGGCGCGCTGCGCATGTGGCACGCCGTCGTGATCTTATTGATCCACGGCGCGGCGGGGGTCACGGGCGCTCCCGCCACCCAGCTCATCATCCACGACATGGTCGGCGGGGCGGACCTCCAGAGCGCGATCCGCCTGAACGCCACCGCCCGCTACCTCGCCATCCTCCTTGGTCCGGCCGTGGGAGGCGGCCTCATGCTGCTTCTCGGCCCTGCGTGGGGGCTGCTCACGAACGTCGTCATCTACCTGCCGTTCTCCCTCTTCCTGTGGCGGATTCCCTATACCGGACACCTGCGCGATGCGGGACATGCGCGCGCCATGCCGCGTCCTCGGTTCCGCGACATGCTTCGCGTCCTGGGAGAGGTGCGTGGGGATCGGAGGATCACCATGATGATCCTCCTCGGCGGGATCACGTCGTTCTTCGTGGGGAATGCCTTCCAGGCCCAGATGCCCGAGTTCGCCCATCACCTGGGCACCGACGAGGCGGGCGGCTGGTACAGCCTGCTCCTTGCCGCCAATGCCGCGGGAGCCGTGCTCGGTACCGTGCTGCTCGAGAGCACGAATCTCCTGCGCCCGAGCCCGCGAGCGGCCATCGCGTGTGCCGGCATCTGGGCGCTGGCCATCGGTCTGTTCCCCGCTGCGCCCGGCTACACGAGCGCCCTCGCGCTCCTCGTGGTGGCCGGCATCTTCAATCTCGCCTTCTCCTCGATGGCCCAGACCCTGGTGCAGCTCCTCGCCCCCGCGCGCGTGCGCGGCCGGGTGGTGGGCCTCTTCAACACCGCCGCCCTTGGCCTCCGCGCGGGAAGCGGGCTCACGGTGGGCGTCCTGGGAGCGCTCATCGGCGTACAGAGGTCCCTCATGCTCAGTTCAGCCGTGGTCGTCGCGAGCTCTCTCGTGCTGCTCACTTGGCAGCTCGGGCCGACCACCGGCCCCGTGGACACCGAGCCGGCAACCTCGAGGGACGTCGCTCCCTCGAGCGACGGAGGGAGCGACGCCACGCGCGAAGCGGCCCGGGTCAGGCCTGTCCGGTAGCTCTCTCAAGGCGAAGACTCCCGCATCGCCTCACGGCGTCCCTTCCCCACTGACTCGGCGGGAGTTAGGCTGAAGGC
>DATGCY010000269.1:0-3299 GCA_035311385.1 Candidatus Methylomirabilota bacterium | reverse complement strand
CAGCCACGAGGCCCTGCGCCTGGTTCGGAGCCTGCGGGGACTCGACTTCACCGGCTTCGATCTCGTGGAGGTCTCGCCGCAGTTCGACGCTCCCGCCCAGATCACCGCGCTCCTCGCCGCCAACCTGCTCTTCGAGTTCCTGTGCCTGCTGGCCGTCGCGCGCAGCGGAGCCCCCTGAGTGTCGGGGAGCGGCAAGCGGCTCGTGGCCGGCTGAGGCGGATCGCTCGCCCCGGCGCGGCTCGCACGCCGCGCGCCGTTCGGGCATGCTACGCGCATGGCCGATCGCGGGAGCCGTCCCTACGACATCATCACGTTCGACTGCTACGGCACGCTGATCGACTGGGAGACCGGCATCGCGGATGCCTTTCGCGATGCGGCGGCGGCCGACGGTGTGCGCCTCGATCCCGCGACCGCCCAGCGCGCGCTCCGGGAAAAGGAGCCCGAGTCGCAAGCTGCCGCATACCGCAGCTACCGGGACGTGCTCACTGAGATGGCGATGGTCGTCGCCGCCACGCTGGGATGGAAGCTCGGCCGGGCCCGCGCTGCCTTCCTTCCCGAGAGCCTGCCGAGCTGGAAGCCGTTCGCCGACACCAACGCCGCGCTCACCCGGCTGAGCCAGGCGGGCTACGAGCTGGGGATCCTGTCCAACGTCGACGACGATCTGCTGGCCGGCACGCGCCGGCACCTGGCCGTCGAGTTCTCGTTGCTCGTGACCGCGCAGCAGGTTCGCTCCTACAAGCCGGCGCCGGGCCACTTCACGATGGCGCGCGAGCGCATCGGCGCGCGGCGCTGGCTCCACGCCGCGCAGAGCTACTTCCACGACGTCACCCCGGCGGTCGCGCACCGCATTCCGGTCGCCTGGATCTATCGCAAGGCCGAGCCGCCCACCGGCGCCGCCCGTCCGGACCGGGAGTTCCGGACGCTGACCGAGCTCGCCGACTGGCTGACGGAGACGCCCTCCCGCTAGCCCGGGTACTCGATCTTGCCGGGTACCCTGGCCTGCGTGCTCGGCGGGGCGGCCCCCACGGATGTCCGACGCCTTCCGCCCGCCGAGAGGATAGCCACCAACTTGCACCCTCTGGCCTTGGTTGCCTCGCGCTTGGCGTCTGTCCCGCGACATAACCTGCGAGACTCGCGGCGAGGTCCCGGTCAAGGGGGCCAGCCAGCGCTAGCGCTGCAGCGATTCGTGGATGGCGAGGGCGAGGGAGCCGAAGTCTGGGTGGGCGCGCGAGGCCACGGTGCGGGGACGCGGGAGCGGCACCTCGAACACGCGACCGAGCCGTCCCGGACGCGGGGTCATCACGATCACGCGGTCGGCGAGGAACACCGCCTCGGCAATCGAGTGGGTGACGAACACGATGGTCTTCCGCTCGCGGGTCCCCTCGCCCCACACCCGCAAGAGCTCGAGGTTCATCTCGTCGCGCGTCATGGCGTCGAGCGCGCCGAACGGCTCGTCCATGAGCAGCAACGGCGGATCCAGCAGCAGCGCGCGGCAGAGCGAGGCGCGCTGCTGCATGCCCCCCGAGAGCTCGCGGGGGAGCTTCTGCGCGAAGTCGGCCAGCCCCACCAGGGAGAGCAGCTCTCCGGCCCGGGCCCGGTAGGCGCGCGGGTCGAGGCCGGAGAGCTCGGCGGAGAGCAGCACGTTGGACTCGATGGTTCGCCACTTGAGCAGCACCGGCGCCTGGAACACCATCCCGACGGAGTGCAGCGGCCGCTCCACCGGCCGACCGTCGACCTCGACCCGGCCGCGGCTCGGCAGGCGCAGCCCGGCGATGATGCGGAGCAGCGTCGACTTGCCGCAGCCCGACGGGCCCACGATGGCCACCAGCTCGCCGCGGCCCACCGCGAGATCGACGTCGCGCAGCGCCTCGACCGTGCCGGATGCCGTCGGGTAGGTCATTCCCACCCCGTCGAGGCGAATGAGATCGATCACGCCGAGACGGTCAGCGGGCGGACTTCGGCAGCTCCACCTTGGTGAGGAACTCGTTGGTGTAGACCGCCTTGCACTCCACCTTGGCCGGCACACCCATGTAGGTGTTCACCAGCTCGACCGAGTCGCACATCTTCTTCTCGTCCATCCAGCCGATCCCGTTCTTGGCGTAGCGGTCGGTCCGCATCAGCTCGAGCCCCATCATCAGGTTCGGCTCGATGATCGAGAGGTCGATCTCGGGCACGCGCTTCTTGAAGATCTCCAGCGCCGACTTGGGATCGGTCATCACGTCGCGCCAGCCCAGATACGAGGCCTCGAGGAAGGCCCGCAGCATCGGCGCACGCTCCTTCATCGTCTTCTCGCTCGCGATGATCGACATGCTGTACATGTCGAAGCCGTGGTCGGCCCACGGCAGCATGATCGCGTTGCCCTTGCCGATCGCCTTCTCATAGAAGGGCAGCCCGGTGGTGTAGTCGGCCACCGCGTCGACCCGCTTCTCGGCCAGCGCTGGCACCTTGGCCGCGGGCTCCACGTTCACCCACGTCACTTTGGTCTGGTCGATGCCGTTCAGGCGTGCGAAGGCTGGAAACATCTGCCGCTGCCCGTCGCCCGGCGGCGCGGCCACCGTCTTGCCCTCGAGGTCCTTGGGCTTCGTGATGGGGGCCTCCTTGCGACTCCACACGTTGAGCGGGCTCTTGTCGAACACCATGCCGACGACCTTCACCTTGGCCCCGCGGGCCGAGGCGGCGATGACCACCGCGCTGTCGGCCAGGCCAACGTCGGCGCGTCCGGTATCGACCTTGGCGATGGAGTCCCCGGAGCCCTTGGAGTTCTGCATGTCGACGTCGAGGCCGCGCTGCTTGTAGTAGCCCTTGTCCAGGGCCACCCAGTAGGCCGCATGATCGCCGACCGGGAACCAGTTCAGGGCGAAGACGACCTTCTGCGGCGCGGTCTGCGCGGACGGCGCGCTCAGACCGATCGCGACCACGAGTGAGACGATCGTGAGGAGAACGAGGGAACTGGCCACGCGCTTCATAGGCACTCTCTCCTTTACTCTGCGGTTTCCGCCCACGGCGCAATGCGCCGGGCGGCCAGCACGACCAGGCCATACACCACGAGGCCGACCACCGAGATCCACACCAGCGCCGCGAACGCCACCGGCGTGTTCATGCTGCCCTGGGTGGTGATGATCACGTAGCCGAGGCCCTGCTGCGAGGCCACGAACTCACCGACGATGACGCCCACCACCGCGGCGGTAGCGGTGACCTTCAGCGCGCTCAGGATGTACGGGTAGGCGTTGGGAATGCGGATCGTCGTGAAGACCTTCCACTTCGGGGCGTTGAAGACGCGCCCGAGGTCGAGCAATTCT
>DATGCY010000268.1:0-8339 GCA_035311385.1 Candidatus Methylomirabilota bacterium | reverse complement strand
CTCGCCTCCCCGCTCGAGGCGAGCGGCTCAGCTCGGATCGACTCAGCCCTCGCCTCGCCGCCGGACGGCTCAGCTCGGATCTACTCAGCCCTCGCCTCGCCGCCGGGCGGCTCAGCTCGAACTGCGGCCCTCTCCCCGAAGGAGAGAGACGACCTAGGGCTTGGGGACGTAGAGCTCGCCGACCTTCTTGAACTCCGCGGCCTTCTCGCGGAGCCCTTGGGCAAGAGCAGCGCTCTCGTCCGCCAGGCCCTGCTTCGCGGCGTAGTCGCGCACGTCCTGGGTGATCTTCATCGAGCAGAAGTGCGGGCCGCACATCGAGCAGAAGTGGGCGACCTTGGCGCCTTCCGCGGGGAGCGTCTCGTCGTGGAAGGCGCGCGCCGTCTCCGGATCGAGCGAGAGCTCGAACTGGTCCTGCCAGCGGAACTCGAAGCGGGCACGGGAGAGCGCATCGTCCCAGTCGCGCGCCCCGGGATGACCCTTGGCGAGGTCGGCGGCATGGGCAGCGATCTTGTAGGCGATGACACCGTCCTTGACGTCCTGCTTGTCGGGCAGCCCCAGGTGCTCTTTCGGGGTGACGTAGCAGAGCATGGCCGTGCCGTACCAGCCGATCATGGCCGCGCCGATGGCCGACGTGATGTGATCGTAGCCCGGCGCGATGTCGGTGGTCAGCGGGCCCAGCGTGTAGAAGGGCGCCTCGTGGCACTTCTCGAGCTGACGGTCCATGTTCTCCTTGATGAGGTGCATGGGCACGTGGCCCGGCCCCTCGATCATGACCTGGCAGTCGTGCGCCCACGCGATCTTGGTCAGCTCGCCCAGGGTGTCCAACTCCGCGAACTGCGCCTCGTCGTTGGCGTCGGCCTGGCAGCCGGGACGCAGGCCGTCGCCCAGCGAGAAGGAGACGTCGTAGGACGCCATCAGCTCGCACATCTCCTCGAAGTGTGTGTAGAGAAAGCTCTCCGTGTGATGGGCGAGGCACCACTTGGCCATGATGGACCCGCCGCGCGAGACGATCCCGGTGATGCGCTTGGCGGTCAGCGGCACGTAGGGCAGGCGCACGCCCGCGTGAATGGTGAAGTAGTCCACGCCCTGCTCCGCCTGCTCGACGAGCGTGTCGCGGAAGATCTCCCAGGTCAGCTCCTCCGCCTTGCCTCCGACCTTCTCCAGCGCCTGGTAGATCGGCACGGTGCCGAGGGGCACGGGGGAGTTGCGGAGGATCCACTCGCGCGTCTCGTGGATGTTCTTGCCCGTGGAAAGGTCCATGATGGTGTCGGCGCCCCACTTGGTCGCCCACGTCATCTTCTCCACCTCCTCCTCGATGGAGGAGGACACCGCGGAGTTGCCGATGTTGGCGTTGATCTTCACCAGGAAGCGCCGGCCGATGATCATGGGCTCGGATTCCGGGTGGTTGACGTTGGCGGGCAGGATGGCGCGGCCTCGCGCGACCTCGTCGCGCACGAACTCGGGGGCCACGCCTTCGCGGAGAGCCACAAACTCCATCTCGGGCGTGATCACGCCCTTGCGCGCGTAGTGCATCTGGGTCACGGTGCGGCCGGGCTTGGCGCGCAGGCCCCAGCGCCCGCCCGCGCCCGGCTCGACGTCGTCGCGCTCGAGGATCCAGTGGCGTCGGAGGGGGGGCAGGCCCTGCTTCAGATCGACGACGTAGTCGGGATCGGTGTAGGGACCGCTGGTGTCGTAGAGCCGGAGCCTTTCGCCGTTGCTGAGGGTGAGGGTGCGCACGGGGACGCGAATCGAGGTATTGGATCCCGGTAGGTACGTCTTCATCGTGGCCTCCCTTCGCTGGCATTACCCAGGTCAGGTTGTTAGCGGTCGGCAGCACCCTGCTGCCCTCTCAGCCCGGAGAACCGAGCTCCCGCGTGAGTGACGGTGGCCGAATGCTACGGCCAAAGCTTAGATGGGTCAAGCGGGAGGGCCGGCGCGATCGCGGACAGCGATCTCACCCGCCGCCTGGTCGGGGACGTCGATGGGGCGACGCACGAACAGATGATCGAGGAGCTGCGTGGACAGGACGGCGACGAAGGCCGAGAAATAGTCGGACACCGAGCCCCGATCGCGCCGGCAGGCCTCGCGGAGGCTTGCCACGGCCTGCGGGTCGAAGCAGCCGGCGGCCTCGACGGCACGAGGCGAGAGGACCTCATCCACGTAGTCGGGCGGCGGAGACGAAAACGCGCTCCACGCGGGCGCCGTGTAGGCGGCCTTCTCGCGCTGGGCGATCTCCGCCGGTAGCCGATCACCCAGCGCGCGCTTGAGCAGGTGCTTCTCATCGAAGTCGCGTAGCTTGACCGAGTCGGGGACGCGGGCGAGGAGCTCGATGAGGTGATGGTCCAGAAACGGGACGCGCGCTTCAACGGAGTGCGACATCGACATGCGGTCACCCTGGGCGGCGAGCAGGTATCCCGAGAGCAACGTGTGCACGTCGAGGAGCTGGGCTCGACGCATCGGCGGCAGGCTCTCGAACCCTGGGGGCAGGATGAGTCGGAGCTCATCCCGTGGATCCGAACCGGCGAGCGCCTCGCGCATCTCGCGGCTGTAGAGGCTCTTCGACCTCGCCATGTGGCTCCAGCGCAGCTCGTGCAGTCCGAAACCGCTGCCGGCCGCGCCGGACAGGCGCGCGTAGAGTTGGGCCGGCCGCGTGGCCGCCTCCTGGGCGAGCGCGGGATGGTAGTAAGGATCGAAGGCGAGGACGCGGCGCAGGAGATCCTCGTCCGACATGGAGACGCGGCCTCCGCCGAGCCATTCCTGCGCGCGCACCGCCTTGTAGAGGTGATAGCCGAGCAGGAACTCGTCGGCGCCCTCACCGACGAGCACCACCTTGATGCCTTCGGCGCGCGCCCGCTCGGACAGCAGATAGAGGGGCGCCGGAGCCGTACGGACCAGAGGAGCCTCGGCGTGCCAGACGACCTCGGGGAAGATGGCGCCGATCTCGCGCCCGGTGCAGTGGACGACGTGGTGGTCGGTATCCACCGCGCGCGCCATGCGCTCCTGATACCAGCTCTCGTCGAACACGGGGTCGTCGAACGCGATCGAGAAGGTCTTGAGGCGTCCCCTCCAGGCGCTCGCCGCGAGATGCGTTAGGGCGGAGGAGTCGAGGCCTCCGCTCAGATAGGTCCCCACGGGCACGTCCGACTGCAGGCGAAGGCGAACGCTGCGCTCGAGCGCGTCGCGCAGCTCGTCCGTCCAGCCATCGACGGCGCGATCGTCGTCGGACTGGCCGTCCTCGATCGGCGGCAACGGTAGTGTCCAGTAGGCCCGCGACCGCAGGCGCCCCTCCTCCACCACCGCGCAGTGGCCCGGGCGGAGACTCTGCACGTTGGCGAACGCCGTGCGCTGGCCGACGGGAGCCCAGAACGTGAAGGCATGATCGACCCCCCGCGGGTCCAGCCGCGGCTTCATCGAGGGATCGGCGAGGAGCCCCTTGATCTCCGACGCGAACCGGAGGCGGCGACCGTCGAGGGCGTAGAAGAGCGGGCAGATGCCAACGCGGTCGCGGGCGAGGAGCAGTCGCCGTTTGCGCCGGTCCCAGAGGGCGAATGCGAACTGGCCGTTCAGCCGCTCGCACAGCGCCTCTCCGTGCTCCTCGTAAAGGTGGACGAGCACTTCACCATCTGTCCTGGACGCGAAGCGATGGCCATGCTCTGCGAGTTCACGGTGAAGCTCGGGATAGTTGAAGATCTCGCCGTTGAAGACGGCAATCACGCGGTCGTCCTCGCTGCGGTAGGGCTGGTGTCCTCCCGCCACGTCTACGATGGCCAGCCGCCGGGCCACCAGGCCCACGCGCTGGTCTCGCTCGATGGCGAAGTGATCGGGCCCTCGGTGCTGGAGCACTGCGCCCATCCGATGGAGGACGGCCAGATCGGGCGGAGGGCCGTCGACGAGGTTGAGGATGCCGGCGATGCCGCACATGAGGGCCGCTCAGGGATCGAGCGGAACGGTCACGCTCCGGCAGCTCGAGGGGCGCCCATATCCTGAGGCAGGATGCGGACGAGCACGCTCGTCTTGGCACGGAGCCCCTTCTTGATGTAGCGGCCCATCCACAGGGGGATGAGGATCCAATACTTGTTGCGATAGGCGTCGAGGATGGCCGCCTCGAGGTCGGGCCGATCCTCCACCAGCGCCGCATGCCCGGCGAAGGCGGGGCCGTCCTTGCGTCCCACGTGCACCGTGACGTGTCCGTCGTGGGCGATGCGCCGGGCTTTGAGGCTCGCCCGCTTGGTCGTGAAGTAGACTGCGCCCTCGTGGAGCCAGCACCAGGTCGGGACCGTGCCCGGCTTGCCTGACGAGCTGTACGTGGTGAGGTAGATGTAGCTGGCCTCTGCGAGGACGGCGCTCACCTCGCCGGGAAACTGCGCGGTCATGGCGAGACAGGCGGGGAAACTTGCGTCGGCACGGTGTCCATCCTACCATTGCCGCACTTCGCGCCCGGGGTGGTGGGACGTCGGCCGACGTTCGCATTTCCGAACGGGGCTATGCGCCAGGGATGCGAGATTAGACCCTGGAGAACGGATGAAGACCTCGCGTCACCTCGAGCTCACCCCCGCGGCGGCCTCCGCCGTCGCCGGCATTCCCTCGCCCTAGCGCGCGATCATTCGCGACCGGAGGAGCCATGCCCCCCCATCGTCACGCCTATCGCCCCGTCGTCATGGGTCGCCGCGGCGCCGTCGCCTCGGCCCATCCCACCGCCTCGCTGGCTGGTATCCGCGTCCTCCTCGAGGGAGGCAATGCCGTGGACGCGGCGGTGGCCGTGGGCTCGACCCTGAATGTGGTTGAGCCGTTCATGTCGAGCGCGGGGGGCATCGGCCTCATGGTCATCTCCCGGGGCGGCGGCCGCGAGCGCCACGTGCTGGACTTCATCGGCCCGACCCCCGCTGCCGCGGATGCCACAAGCGCCACCGAGGACGAGCTGGCCGGAGGGCCCAAGTCGTGCGCGACGCCCGGCAATCTCGGAGGCTGGCTGGCCGCCCTGGAGCGTTTCGGCTCGATGCCGCGCGATCGCGTGTTCGCTCCCGCCATCGAGTGGGCGGAGCACGGCGTGCCGCTGTCTTTCCTGAACGCGCAATTCATCGAGCAGGCACGGCCCCAGCTCGGGCGCTCCGCCGAGGCGCAGCGGCTCTACCTCGGCAACGGCGGCCCGCGGCCGGGCAAGATTGTGACCTACAAGGAACTTGCGGGCACCTTCCGCCAGGTCGTGGAGGGCGGCGCCGAGGCGTTCTACCGCGGCCCCATCGCCAAAGCCATCGCCCGCGCCGTGCAGGAAGCGGGGGGCTGGCTCGCCGAGCGTGACCTGGCGGATTTCAAGCCCACGTGGCGCGAGCCCGTGCGCATCGACTATCGCGGGCTCGAGGTGTGCTCGGTGCCGCCTCCCTTCTCCGCCTTTCAGATGATGGAGACCCTGAATATCCTCGAGGGCTACGATCTCAAAGGCTGGGGGCACAACTCCGTCGACTACCTCCATCATCTCGTCGAGGCGATCAAGCTCGGCTCCGCCGATCGCCTTGCCTACGCGTACTCTGGCGAGACTCCCATTCGCGGGCTCCTTTCCAAGGGGTACGCGGCGAGCCAACGCGCGCGGATCGACTCGCGCACGGCGGGGGTGAGCGAGGGCGAGCGGCACTCGGGCAAGAAGCTGTCCGGGCAGATCGCCGAGGGTTATCCCGCGAAGTTCGAGAACGAACAGACCACCCACTTCGCGTGTGCCGACGGCGAGGGCACCGTGGTGTCGGTGACCCAGACGCTCGGGGTGCCCTTCGGCTCCGGGTTCGCGGTGCCCGGCACCGGACTCGTGCTGAACAACATCCTCAAGTGGATGGATCTCGATCCCTCCTCGCCCAACGTGGTCAGGCCTGGCCGCAAGGCGGGGACCATGATGTCACCCATTCAGGTCTTCAAGGAGGGCGCCTTCACGTTGAGTGTGGGCACGCCCGGCTCCTACGGCATCCTGCAGACGCAACCGCAGATGCTCTTGAACGCGCTCGAGTTCGGCTTCAACATCCAGGAAGCCATCGAGCAGCCGCGCATCCGTGTCTACGGCGACCGCCTTCTCGACGCGGAGTCGCGCATTCCCGAGGCGACGCGGCAGGGCCTCGCTCAGCGTGGGCACGACGTGAACGTGATCGATGACTGGTCTTGGGTGGTGGGCGGCGGGCAGGGGATCGCGCGTGATCCGGAATCCGGAGCGCTGATGGCCGGCGCCGACCCACGCCGCGACGGCTACGCCATGGCCGTCTGATACCTGCACCCTCGCTCGAGAAGGAGCGTGCGCTCGACTTCCCGTCTTCCTACCGCGGGAGAGGGTCGCCCTTCGAGCTGAGATGCTCGCCGCGAGCGACGAGGCGAGGGCTGAGTGGAAAGAGCTGAGACGCTCGCCTGGAGCGACAAGGTGAGGGCTGAGTGACAGTGGGCTGCGCAAAGAGCTGAGCGAAGGAGGAGGATCCAACATCGATGGCACCAAACAGCCGAATGGCCATGGTCACTGGCGCGGGCTCGGGCATCGGCCGCGCCATCGCATTGGCGCTGGCGGGGAAGGGCTCGCCGGTGGCGGCGATGGACCTGGACGGCAGCTCCGCCGAGGAGACGGCGGGCCTCATCAAAAAGGCGGCGGGGCAGGCCAAGGCCTTCCAGGGTGACACCAGCAACGCGGAGGAGTTGAACCGCGCGGTGAGCGGCGCCATCGCCTCCCTCGGTCCCCTCGAGATCATGGTGAACAACGCGGGGATCCTCGACGGCTACTTCAACGTGGACGAGCTAGACGAGAAGACCTGGCGCCGCGTGATCGACATCGACCTGACGGGCGTCTTCCTCGGCAGCAAGCGGGCCCTCGCCGAGATGCTGCCGCGCGGCCACGGTCGCATCGTCAACATGGCCTCCGTGGCCGGGCTCAACGGCACCGGCGGCGGGGCCGCCTACGTCGCGGCCAAGCACGGTGTGGTCGGCCTTACCCGCCAGATGGCCGTGGTGTACTCCTCGCGCGGCGTGACCATCAACGCGGTGTGCCCGGGCCCGATCCTCACGGATCTCCGTCGTCACTCGCAGGCCATCCTGGGGCCCGACGTGCCCGACATGACCAACCGCGGCATCGCGGTCAACGACGAGCAGGTGCGGGCGGTGGTGCCAGCGGGGCGTCGCGGTACCGTGGAGGACATCGCCTCGGCCGTCTGCTACCTCGCCTCCGAGGAGGCGGGCTATATCACCGGCCATACCATGCTGGTCGACGGAGGCTGGAGAGCGAAATGATCACGAAGTTCTCCGTCCTCTACGTGGGACAGATCGAGCTCGACAACGTGGGACTCGCGGGCACGCCGGCCGACGAGCGCCGCTATCCCAACGAGCGACTGGCCGAGGCCTTCCAGACCGCGAAGGACGTCTCGCAGCATATGGACGAGCTCGGCTACTACGCCCTGTGGACGGCCGAGCACCATTTCCAGCATGAAGGCTATGAGGTCTTTCCCAACCTCATCCTGCTCGGCACCTGGCTCGCCACCCAGACGCGTCGGCTCAAGTTCGGCTGCGCCTTCAATGTCCTGCCCATGTGGCACCCCATCCGCCTCGCCGAGGACTACGCGCAGGCGGACATCATGACGGGCGGCCGGGTCATCATGGGCGTGGGGCGCGGCTATCACACGCGTGAGGTCGAAACCTTCGGCGCGCCCATGGTCGACAACAAGGCCAACCAGGACCTCTTCGAGGAGCAGATGGACGTGCTCCTCAAGTGTTTCAACGAGGAATCGTGGTCGCACCAGGGGAAGCACTATACGATTCCCGCACGCGTCGAGTACCGCGGCTACCCGCTCACGGAGATCACGGTGGTGCCGCGTCCGCTCCATCTGCCCGTGGAGATCTGGCAGCCCATCGCCTCCGGCAAGACGCTGCCCTACATCGCCTCGCGCGGCATCAAGGGCATGGTCACCCTCAACGGTGAGCGCATCTTTGACCAGGTGGTCCGCGCGTATCAGGCGGAGGCGGCCAAGGCAGGACGACAGCTCGCCCTGGGTCAGGACATCTGCTGGGGCGTGGGCCTCTACCTTGCCGACACCGTGGAAGAAGCGGTGGAGCGCGTGGAGCCGTATCACGACGAGCGCTACAAGTGGTTCGCTCCCTTCGGCTTCGTGCGTTACGCGGACGAGGAGGGCCGCTCGTGGGGCACCCCGGGAGCGCCCGCGCGCGTGCCGAGCATCCGCGACGGCGTCGCCCAGCGCGCGTGGCTGTGCGGTCCTCCGCGTCTCGTCATCGATCAGATCAAGGAGTTCGAGGCGCGCTATCCCGGCCTCGAGCACATGATGATTCACTGGGCGGAAGGCATGGGTCCGAAGGAATTCAAGGAGCAG
>DATGCY010000267.1:0-8771 GCA_035311385.1 Candidatus Methylomirabilota bacterium | reverse complement strand
CGGCCTCCGCGCTGGGCGTGCCCCAGCGCGCGAGCATGCGGCCCTCCTTGTCGAACACGCTCACCCGGCCGTACTTCGACTCCTGAGTGGGACCGTGACGCTGCGAGGTTTGGCCCTTGTGCCACCACAGCTCCGAGACGTAGGCGCGGCCGTCCTTGTCGAAGACGAGGTGGGTGGGTCGCTGGGTGTCCGTCCACTCGCTCAGATACTCGCCATCGGGACTGAAGATCTGGATGCGGTCGTTCTCGCGATCGCACACGAAAACGCGCCCGTCCGCGGCTACCGCGATGCCGTGCGGCAGGAAGAATTCGCCGGGGCCGCCCCCCGGCGTGCCCCAGGAGCGCTTGAGCTCGCCCGAGGAGGAGTACTGGTGCACGCGGCAGTTGCCGTAGCCGTCGGAGACGTAGAGATCGCCCTTCGGCCCCACCGCGAGATTGGTCGGCCGGTTGAAGGGCGTCCCGGGACGCGACACCGTGCCCGTGTTCTTGCCGTCGTAGCCCGTGTCGGAGGGTTTGTTCATGGTGCCGAGGGTCAGGAGGAGCTTGCCGTCCGGAGTGAACTTGCGCACGGTGTGATTGCCGTCGTCCGTGCAGTAGAGCATCTCGTCGGGACCGACGGTGATGCCGTGGGTGCGGTACGTGAACTCGCCCTGCCCCCAGGAGCGGAGGAACTTCCCGCCGGCGTCGTAGACGATGATGGGGTGATCGCCGCGGCAGATCAGGTACACGCGATCCTCGGAGTCCGTGGCCACCCCGGCCACGTCGCGGTGCACGTATCCCGACGGGAGCTGCTCCCAGCCCTCGACCACCTCGTAGCGCAATGTGCTCCCTGGCGCCATGGCGAGCCTCCGATGTCTGCTATGGGTTCACGACCAGTGTCAGTGGAGGTCCCCGATGATGAGAGAAAGCCCGGAAGCTGTCAAGCGATCGGCTACCATAGCGCGGAATCCTCGATCAAGGAGAGGCCATGGGAAGGCTCGACGGCAAGTGCGTGCTGGTGACGGGAGCGAGCCGCGGCATCGGAGCCGAGATCGCTCGGCTCTTCGCCGGGGAAGGGGGTCGCGTGGTGTGCGCCGCGCGCACCCTGCGCGAGGGCGAGCATCCGCTCGCGGGATCGCTGGAGACCACGGTGACGGGCATCCGCGCCACGGGAGGCACCGCGGAAGCGGTTACCGCCAACATCGCGGAGCCCGCAGAGTGCGAGCGGCTGGTGGCGCGGGCGCGCGAAATCTACGGGCCGGTGGACGTGCTCGTGAACAACGCCGCCCTCACCTACTACGTGCAGGTCAAGGACTACCCGATCAACAAGTGGATGCGCTCGTGGGCGGTGAACTTTCACGCGCCCTTCATGTTGAGCCAGCTCGTCCTCGGGGACATGATCGCGCAGCGCCGCGGCGCCATCGTCAACATCTCCTCTGGCTCGGCCATCGGACCCGGCCGTGGGCCCTATCCTGATCCCGCATCCGGCGCTCGCGGCGGCACCTGCTACGGAGCGGAGAAAGCGGCTCTCGAGCGCTTCACGCAAGGTCTCGCCTCCGAGGTCTATCAGTACGGCATCGCCGTGTCCTCGGTGGCGCCTTCTCAGGTGGTGCCGACGCCGGGCACCGTGCATCACCGCCTCGTCACGTCGATGGACGATCCGCGCGGGGAGCCGCCGCTCCTCATGGCCCAGGCCGCTCTCCTGCTCGCCACGGAGCCTCTCGACAAGGTCACGGGCCGCGTCACCTACAGTCAGCCGCTCCTCCGCGAGTTCGGGTGGATCCCGGTTGCGCGCGGGCGCGGCGTCGACTCGCGCGGGAGCGGCTACTCGGAAATCTAGGTCACGGCGCCGCGATGGAGGCGCCGCGGACCGTCATATCTTCCGCCCGCGCCATCACTGGCACGCCAGTTGCTGGCTCTTTCCACGGGCGGAAGACCGGCTCCGATGGGAGGTGAGCCATGGCACCAGGGACAATCCGTCGACTGATCTGGGCGAGCGTCATCGTGCAGCTGCTTGGGCTCGCCGTCGATGCGCTGTGGCATGGCCTGCTGCATCCAGAGTTCGAAGGGACGGCGCGAGCGGAAATGGCGCGGCATCTCCTTAGCGTGCACCTGCTGCTCTATCTCGGGGTGTTGGCCCTCCTCGTCAGCACGCTGATGGCCCTCGTCGCGCGAGCGCGCGCAGGACGCGTCGGGATTGCGGTGCCGGCCATGGTCGCAGGCGCGTTCGCGCAGACGATCGGTGAGGCCTGGCACGCTTGGTCGCATCTCGAGATGCGGCCGAGCCCCATCCCGGAGCTGCTGGGATTCCTCGGGCTGGCCGCGGTCGTGGTTGCCCTGTTCCTCTCGCGCCACGGAGGAACGTCGGCGAAGGAGCGCGGGCGGCCGCGGGAGATCTGGCGCGTCTAGTCCTTCGGCAGCCCGAGCACGCGTTCGCCGATGATGTTGCGCTGGATCTCGCTCGTGCCCCCCGCGATGGTGTATTGTCGCGCGCTCACCACGCGGTTGTACCAGCGCGGCGCGTCGGGCACCGCCTCGCTGGGCCGGTTGATCAGCACGTGCGTGCCCAGCAGCTCGCCGGCGAAATCGGCCACCCGCACCCCGAGCTCGGAGCCGAAGAGCTTGAGGATGGAGCCCTCGGGCCCCGGCGGCTCCCCGCGGAGCTGGCGCGTGATGTTGCGGAGCCGGGTGTAGCGGAGGCACGTCGCCTCTATCCAGAGCTGGGCGAAGCGCTGGCGCACGAGCGGGTCGTCCCACGCCGTCCGGCCATCGACCTGAAGGCGTCGGGCCAGGATGCGCAGAGCGTCGATCGTCTCGGTGTGGCTGCGGCTGCCCCCCGACTTGCGCTCGTACATGAGGGTGGTCATGGCGGGCTTCCACCCTTCGTTCTGCCGGCCGACCAGGTTGGCCTTGGGCACGGGCACGTCGACGAAGAAGACCTCGTTGAAGTGGCGATGGCCGTTCATGAGCACGAGGGGACGGACGGTGATGCCGGGCGTCTTCATGTCCACCAGGAGGTAGCTGATGCCCTTGTGCCGCGGCGCCGTGGGATCGCTCCGCACGAGGAGATAGATCCAGTCGGCGAAGTGCGCACCCGACGTCCAGACCTTCTGGCCGTTGACCACGAAGTGATCGTCCTTGTCCTCCGCGCGCGTGGCGAGGCCGGCCAGGTCGGAGCCGGCGCCGGGCTCGGAATAGCCCTGGCACCAGATGTCCTCGCCGCTCAGGATGCGAGGGAGGTAGCGCCGCTTCTGCTCGTTGGTGCCCCACTCGATGATGGTGGGTCCGGCCATGTTGACCCCGGAGTAGCCGGGGAGCACGGGGGCGCGGGCCCGGAAGTACTCCTCGTCGAAGATGATCTGCTCCATGAGGGAGGCCCCGCGGCCTCCGTATTCCGTGGGCCAGGAGATGCCGACCCAGCGTGCCTGCCCCATCTTCTTCTGCCAGGCCACGCGGCGCTCGAAGGTGTCACGATCGGGAGCCACGCGCTCGTCGAACGGGTCATCCACGCAGAGCTCGGAGGGCAGGTTGGCCTCGAGCCAGCTCCGCACCTCGCGACGGAAGCTCTGCTGCTCCGGCGTGTAGTGGAAGTCCATGACCTCTCTTCTAGCATCGCCCGCGCCGCGGCTCAAGACGGCGAGGGGACGCTTGACGCGTGGAGGGGCCGCGGGGCAAAGTGTCGTCCATGAGCGCCCCTGCGAGAGGAGAGAGTCCCATGGTCGAGACGTCAGCCGGCCCCAGCATCGAGCTGCTCCTGAAAATCAACGCGGCCTTCAACGCACGCGACGTGGACCGCATCATGAGCTTCTTCGACGAGGACGCCACCTTCCTCATGGCCCGCGGCCCGGAGCCCTCCGGCCGGCGCGTGCACGGAAAGGCGGCCATCCGGAAAGTGCTCGCGGATCGCTTCAAGGTCATCAGCGACATGCGCTGGGATCACATCGAGCACTTCGTGGCGGGCAAGCGCGCGGTGTCGGTGTGGATGGTCACGGGCACCGGCGTGGACGGCGAGAAGCTCAACTACCAGGGGTGCGACATCTACGAGTTTCGCGGCGAGCGCATCCTCAACAAGGACACCTACTGGAAGATCGTCGAGGACAAGGACCGGCTCTAGCCGCCTGCGATCAGAGGCGCGGCTGCTGGTTCCACCAGCCGCGCGCGCTCATGCAGCGCTGGAAGAGGCGGTTGGCCTTGGTCTGATCCTCGGTGATCGGCGGCAGGAAGTAGGTATTCGGATCGGGGTTGCCCTCCACCGATCCCACGCGCGACTCGGGGCCGCAGGCCGCCAGGTCGCGATCGAGCTCCTCGTTGGAGGCATTCGGCTTCTCCCACAGCCGGTACTTGTAGCCGTAGAGCGAGCACCCCGCGAGCAGCGAAGCGAGCAGGAGCGCCAAGGCCACGGGTCGTAGCACGAGCATCCATTCCTCCCTGGTGGGGGCCTGTACCTGACTGGCGCGAGTCTATCAGAACCCGAGCCCCGCGCAGGCACACCCGGAAGTCGGGGATCCACGAGGTCGCTTCGGGCGTTACAATGATCCACGTCAGAGGTTTCGTGGACGAGGTGCCGCCATGATGCAGAAGACGAGGTTCGGCCGGATGGTCGTCGGGCTACTCCTCATGAGTATGACCCTCGCCCTGTCGGTGCCTGCCTACGCGGGCCGGGGTGGATTCGGTGGCGGGGGCATGGGCATGAGTGGCGGCAGCTTCGGGGGCGGTGGCTTCCAGGGTGGTATGGGTATGAGTGGCAGTGGGTTCCGCGGCGGCCGAGGTGCCTTTGCTACGAACGGTTTCCATTCTTTTCATGGGCACAAGTTTCATGGCCACCGTTGCTGCGTGAACGGCGCATTCTTCACCGGCTTCGCGTTCGGGTCGTTTCCGGCACCCCTCTACTACTATCCGTATCCGGACTACTGGCCCCCGCCATATCCCTACATGCCATACCCGTACGCTCCTTATGTGCCAGACATCGATGTGTCCCTGCCGGCCGTCCAGGCGTCGCCCATGCCGCGCGAGTCCTGCTTCCCGAGCGGCTGCTACCATCTCCAGGGTGATGGGGTGACGGTCGCCTACCAGTGGGTCTGGGTGCCGGCCCCGCCTCCGCCACCCACCGTGATCCCGTATCCGACAGGGCGTTACGAGCTGCGCGGCCCGTCGCGGTGGGAATGGGTGCCCAACAACGCCTCCGGCAGCTCGTCGATACTGCCCGCCTCGTCGAAGGCCATCGACCCGAGCCCCGCGAATCTCTCCACCCGCGGTCTTTACCACTGGAAGGACGAGAGCGGAGTCACCCACTGGACCCAGGGCCTCGAGGGGGTGCCGGAGAAGTATCGCCCGAAGGCGAGCTCCGGCGTCTCGAGTGGGGGCAGCACGCTCTGATGCGGATGCTCACCGTGGGCCTGGCGCTCTTCGCCGCTTCCCTGGGCTCGAGCGTCACCGCCTGCGCGAGGGTACAGCGGCCGGCTCCGCCCATGGTGCAGGGGCGCATCGTGGACCTGAAGCCCAACTGGATGATGCTCAACGACGGCACGCAGATCATCGTTCCCTCCAACGTCGTGCGATGGTCCGATCTCACGCTCGGCGCCGTGGTCCGAGTGGAGTACGAGGAGCGTGACGGCAAGAAGATCGCGACGTCGATGAACTACCTCGAGGGATTCCCCGGCCAGCGCGGACTGTAGCGGCTCCGCTTCGCCTCCGGAACTTGACAGTAGCGGGCCGATGGATCGATCATCGGTCATACACGCAGGTCAACCCGGGGGACACCAAATGACGACGACGATGCAGCGGGCCGAGGCAGCCGAGCACGCCATGAGTGAGGAACTCGACCGGATCGTCGTCAAATCCGTCCTCTACACCTCGGGAGA
This sequence comes from Candidatus Methylomirabilota bacterium, assembly GCA_035311385.1. Lineage (GTDB taxonomy): Bacteria > Methylomirabilota > Methylomirabilia > Rokubacteriales > CSP1-6 > AR37. The sequence continues at coordinate 2,932 of DATGCY010000267.1, read as the reverse complement.
GCGCGATCCGAGGGTGCCGGTGCCGCGGCCCCCCGACCAGGGCAAGCTCTACCTGATGGGCCACGATCCTCGGCTCCCCAAGATGCCCGACAAGCCCACCCTCTTCGACTTCTTTCGCTACCGCTTCGGTCCCTCCGCGCACATGTTGCAGTCCGCGCGGCTCGCTCAGAAGAACGGAGTCAGCGAGAAGATCGTGCTGGCCTGCCTCCTCCACGACATCGCCGTCGCCGGCTTCATCCGAAGCGATCACGGCTACTGGAGCGCGCAGCTCCTCGAGCCCTACGTGGACGAGGAGGTGAGCTGGGCCATCCGGTATCACCAGGTCCTGCGCTTCTTCGCCGACGAGTCCGTGGGCTACAAGTACCCCGAGTCGTACGTGAAGCTTTTCGGCGTCGACTATCAGCCCGAGCCGCACATCCAGGCTGCCTATCGCTACGCGCGCGACCACAAGTGGTACATGACCTCCCGCCTCATCACCGTGAACGACCTCTACTCCTTCGATCCCAATGTAAAGGTGGAGCTGGAGGAGTTCACGGACGTGGTCGGGCGCAACTTCAAGCAGCCCAAGGAAGGCCTCGGCTTCGACGCCAGCCCGTCGTCGCACATGTGGCGCACGATCAACTGGCCCACGCGCTACCTGTAAGCCGGGGTCTAGACCGACGGCGAAAATTTCCGGGCCGACGTGGAGTTAGTTCGCGAGGAGTATATGCCGACAGGCGATGGCTGCAATCCGACGGCGTCCCTGTTAGTCGGCTCAAATTGGAGCCTGGGAATCCCCGATATCAAAGATGCTCGCTTCGAGGTCGATTGGATCTAGATGCGTCGCGGAGGCACGCAACCACTTACGGGCTAGCACGTCGCTGGGGCCATGCTTCGAGATCCAGATCCGCCTTTCAGTCCCGACCACGTGTTCGCCAAATGTCTTAGCAGACAGTGCGCGCCCCCGTCGACAAGAGCACGCGATTCAGACATGTCTCGCGGATGTTCCGTGAGCATTCCTGCGCTCGATGTCCTCTGGAGACGGGAGGATTATTCAGATCCAGCCAGACGCCGCTCCCAGACCACCACCCTTCCCACGTTCCGGAACGTAGACGCACGGTCGGCAGCGGTCGGTGCGCCGTCCTTCCCACCCGTGTATCACTCTCTCAGGATTGTCTCGGTCAGCGCCTTGACGCCACCGGGGGGCTAGATGTCTATCCCCCCTCATAGTGGTGGATGGCCATCAGTCTTCGAGGATCGGACCGAGGAGCGTCCGGCCGTTTCAGAGTCTCATCCGGCCGGGAGCTCCACTGAGCCCTTGAGGTCGGCAAACAGGACGGTGACCAGCTTGCACTCGGTTCACCGCAGACGATCATCAGCCGCCCGCCACACTTGGGTCAAGCTCAACAACCCACGACGCCTCGTGACTGCATCGGGGATTAGTAATGGCGCACCCATACGCGGCTGGTGACCGATCACCCGTCTCTCACGACAGCTCCCCGAGCAGCGCCGCGGCATCCCCGAGGTCGGCGGTGTCGAGGCCCTCGGTGAACCATTGGTAGACCGGCGTCAACAGCTCGCGCGCCTCGTCGCGCCGGCCCTGCCGCTGCCACAGCCGGCTCAAGCTCATCGCCGCCCGTAGCTCGAGCGACTTCGCCTGCTGGCGGCGGGCCACGGCGAGGGCGCGCTGAAAGCACGGTTCGGCCTGGCTGTGCTTGTCCGGCGAGAGCGCGAGCAACAGCTCCCCCTCGAGCCGCGAGAGCTCCGCCTCGTAGAAGCGCCCCTCGCCGTGGGGCACGGCTGCCCGCGCCTCGCTCAGCACTTGCAGTCCGGCTTCGGGCTGGCCCACCCTGGCGCAGACCTCGGAGAGCTGAAGGAGCTGATACGCCCGGTACAGCTCGACTCCCATGGCCGCCCAGGCGGTCAGGCCTTCGCGCATCTGGGTGATGCCGGTCTCCTCCCGGCCCTCGACCGCGAGCGCCCAGCCTTGCAGGATCTTCTCCTCCGCCAGGAGCTGAACGAACTCGTGCTCACGCACGATCGGCATCGCGGCCTCGAGCCGTGACTGGACGGCCGGGCCCTCGCGGCGGAGCTGATGGAGCCAGGCCGTGAAGTGCAGCGCGCTCGAGAGCGTGTAGGGATGGGCCAGGTCCTGGGCCAGCCGCAGCGCCTCGAGCTGCTGTTTTAGCGCCTGGGCCGGGTAGCCTCGCGCCCAGAGTGTCCAGGCGGCATAGATGCCGCAGCACACTCCCGGGTCATGCCCGCCGTAGCGCAGACTCGCGCGGTGAAGCTGGCGGTCGTACCCCGCTATGCCGTGTCTCAGCCGCGGCTGCGCCAGCTCCAGCTCGCCCAGCCAGAACAGCGTGGGCCCCAGGGCGTGGCAGGCCTGCAGGAGCAGCATCGGCTCGTGTACGCGCTCGGCCAGCGCTAGGAGCTGCTCGCCGAGCTCCCGCGCCGTCCCTAGCTCGCCACGTCCGGCATAGAAGATCCACAGTCCCCAAAGGGTTGGGAAGAGCTGCGGGGTCTCCCCTGTCAGCTGGCACAGCTCGCGGGCTCGGGTGTAGATTCGCTTCGCCTCCGAATCGGACCAGCCTTTGATGACCATCCACGCTGGGCCGAGGGTGAGCTGAAAGTCCAGCTCGCTCCGGGTGCGTTCTGGGGTGTCCGGGAGAGTGGCGAGCACCTCGAGCCCCTTCGTGAGATGAGCGATCGCCTCCAGATGGGCGGAGCGCTCGATGGCGCGCTGCCCCGCTCGCTGCCAGTAAGGGATGGCCTGCGCGCCAAGGCCCGCCTCGGTGTAGTGGTGCGCCACCAGTTCGGGCGGGATCGACGTGGCCTCCGCGGATTGCAGCTCGAGCACCTGGGCGATGCGCTGATGGTACTGCTGCCGAGTGCTGCGCAGCAGCGACTCGTAGGCGGCATCCCGGATCAGGGCGTGCTTGAAGACGTAGGT
>DATGCY010000266.1:0-19404 GCA_035311385.1 Candidatus Methylomirabilota bacterium | reverse complement strand
CAGGGCCAGCGGATTTTAAGTCCGCTGCGTCTCCCAGTTCCGCCACCCCGGCGCCTGCGGCGCCCGCCCACCTGCAATGGAGGCGGCGAGCGGATTCGAACCGCTGAATAGAGGTTTTGCAGACCTCCGCCTTAGCCACTTGGCTACGCCGCCACATAAGCCAACAGGGGCCCAACCGAACCCGAGCCCCCGCCTCGAAACAATGGAGCGGGAAACGGGATTCGAACCCGCGACCCCAACCTTGGCAAGGTTGTGCTCTACCACTGAGCTATTCCCGCAATCGAGTTTATCGGCCGCAAATAGTGCACCGATTCCCAAGTACCCGACGGAGTGTAACAAATGGGCAACCGGAGTGTCAACTTACGTGGGCCTGGGTGCTACTGCTACATGAAAATGTCGTGGGGTAACTGCTCCGTGAAAATGTCGTCTCCCTATGGAGACTTTCACGATGAGCCGGAAGGAAGTGCCCCGCGCCGGTCTGGTCACCGCGGCCCTCGCCGGCCGCATCAGCAATCGAGAAGGCGCCACCGCCCTGCACCTCACGCCCCGCCAGTTTCAGCGCCTGAAGCAGCGCGTCCGCGTGGGCGGAGCCCTCGCCCTGCGCCATCAGAGCCGCGGCCAGCCCTCGCCCCGGCGGCTGCCCGCGGCCCTCGCCCTGCAGATCCAGACCTTGCTCCAAGACCGCTACGCCGGGTTCAATGACACACACCTGACCGAGAAGCTGCGCGAAGTCCACGGGCTTGCGGTCTCCCGCGAGTCCGTGCGCCGACTGCGCCGGGCCCTGGGCCTGCCCGCCGTCCATCGTCGGCGCCCCGCCCAGCATCGGCAGCGTCGACCACGCGAGGCCGCCGCCGGGCAACTGGTGCAGCTCGACGGCAGTCCCTTCGACTGGCTCGAGGATCGGGGCCCGGCTATGACCCTGCTGGGCGCCATCGATGATGCGACGTCCGCGGTCATCGCACTGCACTTCCGCCCCACCGAAGACCTCCACGGCTACGCTACGTTGCTGCACCAGATCTTCACCACCGTCGGCCGGCCCGTGGCCCTCTACGGCGATGGCGTCAACATCCTCGTCCGCACTGATCGGCACTGGACCCTCGAAGAGCAACTCGCCGGAGTCCAGGCGCCCACCCATCTCGGCCGCGTCCTCCAGGACCTGGGCATCGGCTACGTCCAAGCCCGCTCGCCGCAGGGCAAAGGCCGCATCGAGCGGCTCTGGAACACCTTGCAGGATCGCCTGGTGAGCGAGCTGCGGTTGCGGCAGATCGCCAGTCGCGAGACGGCCAATGCCTTCCTGCCGGAGTTCCTCGCTGACTTCAACTCCCGTTTCGCCCGCCCCGCCGCGGCTGCGCCCGTCTGGCGTCGCCCGCCGCGAGATCTGGATTGGCTGCTCAGCTGCCGCTATCAGCGCCGCGTCGCACGCGACAATACCGTCCGCCTCGGGCGGCGGGTGGTACAGATCCCGCGGGGGCCCGCGGGCCGCTCCTATGCCGGCCGGCGCGTCGAGGTGCGCGAGCTCCTCGATGGCCGCGTGCTCGTCTTCGTGACCGGCCGCCTCATTGCCGAGACCGCGGCCCCGGCCCCCGACTTCACCCTCGTGCCCCGGCAGGCCCCGCCCCACGATCGGCGCGTGCGGCGACCCCGCAATCCCGTGAGTCCGGTGCGCACGGCGCTGGCCGAGCTGCGGGTGGCCCTGCAGCCACGCGATACGCGCCGCTCCGCTGCACGCCATCCCTGGCGCGTCGCCTTTCAGCCCGCCACGCGCCGAACCCACCCTGCCCGGGGATGACATTTTCACGTTGCAGTACCCACGACATTTTCATTGACCAGCGACACTTACGTGGGCCTGGGAAGCCCCTGCCGGAGGTACTTGGCCGCTTCCTCGGGCGGCACGGGGTTGATGAAGAACCCTGTTCCCCATTCGAACCCCGCCACCCTCGTGAGCCGCGGGCTGATCTCGAGGTGCCAGTGGAAGTGATCGAGGGTCGGCGTCTTGAGGGGTGCGGAGTGCAGGCTCAGATTCCAGGCTGGTCGACCCAGGACGCTGTCCATCCGCCGAAGCACCTCCCGCAGCACGCGGGCGAGCGCGGCGGGATCGACGCCGTCGATGTCCTCATAGCTCGATCGATGGGCCGCGGGCAGCAACCACGTTTCGAAGGGGAAACGCGGGGCATAGGGACAGAGGGCAACCAGCCCCTCGTCGGCCAGGACGAGCCGCCCCCCTCGGCGACTCTTTCCTTGCATCTCCTGACGGATCATGTCGCACCAAATGCAGCGCTTCTTGATGCGGAAGTGACGGAGCGCCCCTTCCAGCTCCTCCTCGACGGCCAGAGGCACGATGGGCGTGGCGATGAGCTGGGAGTGCGGGTGCTCCAGCGATGCGCCCGCCGCCTCTCCGTGGTTCTTGAACACGCTCACGTACTCGAAGCGCGTGTCTTTCTGCAGATCGATCATCCGCTGACGCCACGCCTCGAGCACGGCGGCAACCTCGCTCTCGGAGAGCTCGGGCATGGAGGCGCAATGGTCCGGCGTCTCGATGATGACTTCGTGGGCCCCGATGCCGTTCATCCGATCGTAGACCCCGTCGCCCGATGGCTCGAGATCGCCCTCGATGCGGAGGGCGGGAAACTTGTTCGGGACGACACGGATCTGCCATCCCGGTCCGTTGGGCAACGTCCCCGCATCGCGCACGGCAAGGATCTCGTCGGGAGTGCGCCCCTCCTGGCCCGAACAGAAGGCGCACGGTCCCGCGCTCTGGGGACGCACGGGCGCCGAGGAGAAGTCGGAGGGACGACGTGACCGCTCGGTGGAGATGATCACCCAGCGGCCGACCACCGGATCCCGTCTGAGCTCAGGCACGGACGGCCTGCTCCTCCTCGGGGCGCGGCTCGCGTGCGAGCAGCGAGGCGAGGGCCTCCCGCACGGGCTTACCTTCGAAGAGCACCGCCGACACCTCGTCGCAGATCGGCATGCTCACCTCCGCCCGCCGGGCGAGAATCCGCGCCGAGCTCACCGTGCGCACGCCCTCCGCGACCATGCGCGTGGCCCCTTCCGCCTCGGCCAGCGTCCGCCCGTTCGCCACGGCAAGCCCAAGACGGTGGTTGCGGCTCTCCGCACCCGTGCAGGTGAGCACGAGATCGCCGAGCCCGGCCAGCCCGGCCAGGGTCGCCGCCTGGCCGCCCGAGGCGAGGGCGAGCCGGCCGATCTCCGCGAGCCCGCGCGTGACGAGTGCGGCCCGCGCGTTCTCGCCGAGGCCGAGACCGTCGGAGAGCCCGGTGGCAATGGCCATCACGTTCTTGAGCGCGCCGCCGATCTCCACCCCCACCAGATCGCGATTCGTGTACAGGCGGAAGGCGGGAGCGGTCAGCCGCTCCTGAAGCTGCCGCGCCACTGCCGGGTCCGGCGAGGCGACCACGAGGGCAGCGGGCTTCCCGCCCGCCACCTCGCGGGCGAAGGAAGGCCCGGACAGAGCGGCCACGGGATGTTCGGGCAAGAGCTCGGCGAGGAGTTCGGACATGCGCAGCGCGGTGCCCGGCTCGAATCCCTTGGTCGCGGAGAGCACGGCCGCACCGGGAGGCACCGCGCGGACCATGGGGCCGAGCGTCGCGCGCACGAAGTGCGACGGCACGGCCACGAGGACGAGGTCGGCGCCGCGTAGCGCCTCCGCGTGGTCGGTGGTGGCGCGAACGCCGGCGGAGAGTGCGATCCCCGGAAGATAGCGCGGATTCTCCCGTGTCGCCTGCATCGTGGAGACGAGCGAAGCGTCGCGTCCCCAGAGCCGCACGGCGCCGGCGCCGCGGGCGATCTGGATCGCAAGCGTCGTCCCCCAGCTCCCCGCTCCGATCACCGCCACTCCGGAGCCCGTGGCCGTCATGCCGCGGGCGCTCGCTCTCCCAGCCGTGGCTCCGTGCCCGACAAGAGGCGGCGGAGGTTGGCGTGATGGCGCCAGGTGATCAGCGCGAACACGCAGCCGGCCGCGGCCGCGTAGACGCGCGGGTAGCCGAAGAGCCATACGCTGATCGCCATGGTGACGCAGCCCGCGATAGAGGCGAGCGAGACGTAGCGGAAGGCAGCCACGAGCACGAGCCAGATCACGAGGGCGGGCAGGATCGCCTTGGGAGTGAGGGCGAGGAAGGCCCCGAGACCCGTGGCCACCCCCTTGCCGCCTTTGAAGCGTAGGAAGACCGGCCAGCAGTTGCCGACGATGGCGAGGAGGGCGCCCGCCGCGCCCCACGACGGCTCCGGTCCCAGCACCTCGGCCGCGCGGACCGCGACGTAGCCTTTGAGCACGTCGCCGAGGAGGGTGGCGATGGCAGGCACCGGGCCGAGGGTGCGCAGCACGTTGGTGGCACCGATAGTCCCGCTCCCCCGACCGCGGATGTCGAAGCCACCGGCCAGGCGCGTGACGAGGAAGCCCACCGGGATGGAGCCGATCAGGTACACGACGATCAGACCGAGCGCTCTCATGGCCAGCGTTCCTGGTCCTTGATGATGGCGCGCGGGCCTGCCTTGAGGAAGAACCGATAGAAGTAGTCGGCGCCCGACAGCACGGTGAGACCCAGCATGACCCAGAGGGCAGCCACGGAGAGGAGATGGAAGGGCACGTACTCCGGGGGAACGCCCCGCTCGAGGATCAGGATGGTGATGCCCACGTACTGCGAGACGGTCTTGAGCTTGCCGAAGGACGAGGCAGGCACCACCACGCCCATGGAGAGGGCGACGCCGCGCAGTCCCGTCACCGCGAGCTCCCGGCCGATGATGACCATGGCCATCCACGCGCGCACCATGTCGACCTGCACGAGAGCCACGAGGGCCGCGGCCACCAGCAGCTTGTCTGCCACGGGATCGAGGAGCGTGCCGAAGCGCGTCACCTGGTTCCGTCGACGGGCCATGGTGCCGTCCAGCCAGTCGGTGAGCGAGGCGGCCACGAAGATCACCGCGGCGATGAGCACCCGCACGCGATCGGAGGAGATGGCGAAGACGATGATGAGCGGGACGAGAACGATGCGGAAGAGCGTCAGGGCGATGGGGAGATTGATAGGAAGGCTCATCATGTGGCACCCGGCCCGGAACTTCGGCCCGTCCGAGTATCGGCCGCGCCACCGGCCCAAGTCAAGGAATGGGCCCCGCGGACCACGGCCCCCGCCACGAGTTCCGGCACGAGCGCCGCGACGTCGATGCGGACGCACGCCTCGAGATCGGCGGCGCGCCCTCGCCGGTAAAGCTGGCGCGCCCACGCCGCGTCCTGCTTGAGGCGATCAGGCTCGGCGCCGTAAGAGATCCCCAGGCGGTGCGCGGCGCGCGCGGCGTCCGTGAGCTTGGCCTCCGGATTCGCCCGCAGCACTCCCGCCACGAGGAGGCCCGCGCACACCGCGTCCTCGAGGGAGAAGCGCCCCTGCTCCCCCGCACACAGCACGGTGACGTCACGGCGGTGACCGGCCGCCCACTGCGCCGCCGCGCCCACGTTGGTCAGGGCGGCGAGGGCGGCCGCCGCCGCCTCACCCGCCTTGAGCATGGCGCGGGTGCCGTTGGTGGTAGTGAGGACGAGCGTGCGGCCTCCCACCCGCTCCGGGGTGCAGTCGAGCGGCGAGTTGCCCAGATCGAAGCCGTCGATGGGATCGCCGCCGCGCTCGCCCGCCAAGAGCACGGGCTCCGGGGCCAGAGCCGCCGCCCGCGAACGGGCAGCCGCCTCGCTCGCCACGGGAATGACGCGCGCGCAGCCCGCGCCGAAGGCGGCCACCACCATGGTGGTGGCCCGGAAGACGTCCACCACCAGGGCCACCCGACCGGCGAGATCGAGCTCCGGGAACTCACCCGGCATGAGGGCGACGTGCACCTGCATGACCGGTCGGGCCCTACCGGCTGCGGTCGCGGAGAGCGCGGATCTTCAGACGGAGCGCGTTCAGGTTGATGAAACCCTCGGCGTCCTTCTGGCGGTAGACGCGGTCAGCTTCGAAGGTCACGAAGTCCGTGCGGTAGAGGGAGCGCGGCGAGCGGCGCCCCGCCACGGTGACCGTGCCCTTGTAGAGCTTGAGCCTGACCGTGCCCGTGACGTCGCGCTGCACCTGGTCGATGAGCCCTTGGAGCGCCTCGCGCTCGGGGGAGAACCAGAAGCCGTAATAGATCATCTCCGCGTAGCGCGACACGAGGGAATCGCGCAGGTGCAGGAGCTCGCGATCGAGAGTGATGGACTCCAGGGCGCGGTGGGCCGCATGGAGGATGGTGCCGCCCGGCGTCTCGTAGACGCCGCGGGACTTCATGCCCACGTAGCGGTTCTCGACGAGGTCGACCCGCCCAATGCCGTGCTCGCCTCCGAGCCGGTTCAAGGACTCCAGCAAGGCCACGGGCCCGAGCCGCCGTCCGTCCACCGCCACGGGATTGCCCGACTCGTACTCGATCTCCACGTACACCGGCACGTCCGGCGCCGACTCGGGTGAGTTGGTGAGGAGGAACATCTTGGGCGGCGGCTCCGTCCATGGGTCCTCGAGGATGCCGCCTTCGAAGGAGATGTGGAAGAGATTGCGGTCGGTGGAATAGGGCCGTTCCGTGGTCACGGGCACGGGGATGTCGTGCTTGCGCGCGAAGTCCATGAGCGAGGTGCGCGAGTCGAGATCCCACTCGCGCCACGGCGCGATCACCGTGAGCTCGGGGGCGAGGGCGGCATAGGTCAGCTCGAAGCGGACCTGGTCGTTGCCCTTGCCGGTGGCGCCGTGACTCACCGCGTCCGCCCCCTCCGCCAGGGCGATCTCGACCTGAGCCTTGGCGATGAGCGGGCGCGCGATGGAGGTGCCCATGAGGTACGAGCCCTCGTAGATCGCGTTGGCCCTGAGCATAGGGAACACGAAGTCGCGCACGAACTCCTCGCGGAGGTCGCGGATGTGCACGGCGGAGGCTCCCGTGCGCAGAGCCTTGTCCCGTACGGGGATCAGCTCCTCGCCCTGCCCCAGGTCGGCGCAGTAGGCGATGACGTCGCAGTGGTAGGTTTCGATGAGCCAGCGGAGGATGACGGACGTGTCGAGGCCGCCCGAGTAGGCCAGGACCACCTTCTTGGCGGAGCCGCTCACAGGCTCACCCCGAAGAGATCCATCACGATGGCCTTCTGGACGTGGAGGCGATTCTCCGCCTGGTCGAACACGATGCTCTGCGGCCCGTCGAGGACGGCGTCGGTGATCTCCTCGCCGCGATGGGCGGGGAGGCAGTGCATGACCAGGGCTTGCGTCGGCGCGAAGCGGAGCAGCGTCTCGTTGAGCTGATAGCGCTGGAAGGTCTCGAGCCGGCTCTCGCGCTCCGCCTCCTGTCCCATGCTGATCCACACGTCGGTGTAGATGACGTGGGCGCCCTGCACCGCCTCGTTGGCCTCGGTGGTGATGGAGAACTGCCCGCCCAGGTCGCGGCAGGCCTGGAGCACGGCGGGGTCGGGGCTGAAGTCGGGCGGACAGGCCACGCGCATGCGCACGCCGGTGAGGGCGGAGAGGAGGAGGAGCGAGTGGCACATGTTGTTCCCGTCGCCTACCCACGCCATCTCGAGCCCGGAGAGCTCGATGCCGCGCTCCCAGAGCGTGAAGAAGTCCGCCATGGCCTGGCAGGGGTGTTCGTAGTCACTCAACGCGTTGATCACGGGCACGGTAGCGTGCCGCGCCAGCTCCATCAGGGTCTGGTGGGCGAATACGCGGGCGGTGATGCCGTCAACCCAGCGCGAGAGGTTGCGCGCCACGTCGGACACGGACTCGCGCTTGCCCATGCCGATCTCCTGGGCGGAGAGATACACGGCAGCGCCCCCAAGCTGGACCATGCCCACCTCGAAAGTGACCCGCGTGCGCAGCGAGGGCTTCTCGAAGATGAGGGCCATGGTGCGGCCCCCGAGCGGGCTGATCCGCTCCCGCGACTTCACCTTGGCCTTGAGCTCGGCGGTGAGGCGGAACAGCCGTCCGACGTCGTCCCGATCGAGATCGCGAATCGACAGGAAGTGGTTCATTGCTTGATCGACTCCAGGGCCTTGTCGATGATGGCGCAGCCCTCGGCGATCTCCTTCTCGTCGACGATCAGGGCGGGAGCGAGGCGGAGGGTGTTGTCCCCCGCGGTGAGAACGAGGAGGCCGCGCTCGCGGCAGGCATTGACCACGTCCCCCACCGGCGTGGCCAGGTCGAGGCCCATGAGGAGCCCGCGGCCGCGGACCTCCTTCACCGCCTTTGGATACTTGGCGCGCAGAGCCTCAAGGGCCTGGCCCAGCACCTTGCCCATGCGCGCGGCGCGATCGGCCAGCTTGTCCTCGATGAGCGTGGCGAACACCGTCACGCCCACCGCGGTGGCGAGGGGATTGCCGCCGAAGGTGGACCCGTGGCTCCCCGGCGTGAACGCGCTCGCCACGCTCTCCGTGGCCAGGGTCGCCCCGATGGGCACGCCGTTGGCGAGGGCCTTGGCCAGGGTCATGATGTCGGGGGCGACCCCGGAGTGCTCATAGGCCCAGAGCTTCCCCGTGCGGCCCATGCCCGTCTGGATCTCGTCGAGGACGAGGAGGATCCCCGCCTCGTCGCAGAGCTTGCGCAAACCGGGGAGGTAGCCCTCGTCGGGCACGATGATCCCGCCCTCGCCCTGGATCGGCTCCACGAGCACCGCCGCCGTATGGCTGTCGATGGCGCGCTCCAGCGCCTTGAGGTCGTTGTAGGCGACGTACTTGAAGCCGCCGGGGAGCGGCTCGAAGCCGTGGTGGTACTTCTCCTGGGCGGTGGCGGTGACGGTGGCCAGGGTGCGCCCGTGAAAGCCGCCGCGCATGCTGATGATGTCGCCGCGGTCGCTCGCCCCGTGCTCCTTGGCCCACTTGCGCGCGAGCTTGATGGCCGTCTCGTTGGCCTCGGCCCCGGAGTTGCCAAAGAATACGCGGTCGGCGAAGGAGTGCTCGCAGAGGAGCTGAGCGAGCTGAGCCTGTTGGGGAATGTGGAAAATGTTCGACACGTGGAGGAGGGTGGCCGCCTGCTCGCGCAGCGTGCCCACCACTTTCGGATGGCTGTGGCCGAGGGCGGTGACGGAGATACCGCCCGTGAAGTCGAGGTACATCTTGCCGTCGGAGTCCCACACGCGAGAGCCCTCCCCGCGCACGAGGGCCACGGGCTGCCGCTTGGTGAAAGCCATCAGGTGCTTGTCCGCCAGCTCGAACATCCGCCTCGTGTCCACGAGTCTCCTCCTCGTCCGCTCCGCCGCTAGAGAACGATCTCCGTGCCGATACCTTCCTTGGTGAGCACCTCGAGCAGGATGGCGTGCGGCCGCCGCCCGTCGATGATGTGCGCCTTCTGGGCGCCGCCCGAGAGCGCGCGCAGCGACGACTCGACCTTGGGCAACATCCCGCCGTCGATCACGTTGCTCTTGATGAGCCGCTCTGCTTCACGCTTGGTCAGGGTGGAAACGTGCGTGCCGTCCTCTCCCTTGATGCCCTGCACGTCGGTGAGATGGATCAGCTTCTCCGCGAAGAGGGCGGCCGCCACATCCCCTGCCACCAGATCGGCGTTGATGTTGTAGGTCTCGCCACCTGCCCCCACCCCCACTGGCGCGATCACGGGAATGAACCCGCTCTCCTCGAGAACGCGAATGGGCTCAGGATTCACCGCCTCCACCTCGCCTACGAGGCCGATGTCCGCCATGGTGCCATCGGCCTGGCGGTGCATGCGCTTGCGAGCCCGCAGCAGGCTGCCGTCCTTGCCGGAGAGTCCCACCGCTCGACCACCGTGGAGATTGATGAGTCCCACGATCTCCTTGTTGATCTTGCCCACGAGCACCATCTCCACGATCTCCACGGTCTCCGCGTCGGTCACCCGCATGCCGCCCACGAACTCTGCCGTCTTGCCCAGCCGCTTCATGAGGGCGCCGATCTGGGGCCCGCCCCCGTGCACGATGACGGGACGCATGCCGACCAGCTTGAGGAGGAGCACGTCTTTGGCGAACTGGTCCTTGAGATCGGCCTGTTCCATGGCCGCCCCCCCGTATTTGATGACGAGGGTCTTGCCCTGGAAGGCTCGGATATAGGGCAACGCCTCCAGAAGGACTTCCGCCCGCTGCACCATTGCCGTGGTCTCTGCGTCCACCCGCGCTCCCGAGCTAGAGGATGTACCGCGACAGGTCCTCGTCCTTCAGGACAGGAGCGAGGTGGTCACGGACATAGTGGGCGTCGATGGTGATGGTCTGCCCGCGCAGGTCGGGCGCCCCGAAGGACACCTCCTCGAGCAGCTTCTCCATCACCGTGTAGAGCCTCCGCGCCCCGATGTTCTCCGCTCGCTGATTGACGGTGGAGGCGATGTCCGCCACCGCCTCCATGGCGTCCTGCCCGAAGGCCAGGGTGACGCCCTCGGTCTTCAGGAGCTCCACGTACTGGCGGATGAGGGCGTTCCGAGGCTCGCTCAGGATGCGGATAAAATCCTCCCGCGTCAAGGGCTCGAGCTCCACCCGGATGGGGAAGCGACCCTGCAGCTCCGGGATGAGATCCGAGGGTTTGGAGACGTGGAAGGCTCCCGCCGCGATGAACAAAATGTGATCGGTGCGGACCATGCCGTATTTGGTGGTGACCGTCGAGCCTTCCACGATGGGCAGGAGGTCACGCTGCACGCCCTCGCGCGAGACGTCGGGGCCGTGCACGCCCTCGCGTCCCGCCACCTTGTCGAGCTCGTCCAGGAAGATGATCCCGGAGTCCTCCGCGCGGCGGATGGCCTGGCTCACCGCCTCGTCCACGTCCACGAGCTTCTGCGCCTCTTCCTGAGCGAGGAGCCGCCGGGCCTCGGCCACCTTCAGCCGGCGCCGGCGCGTCTTGTTCGGCATGAGGTTGGCGAGCATGTCCTTGATGTTGATGCCCACCTCTTCCATCCCCTGCCCCGAGAAGACCTCGAACAGAGGTCCGGTCTGGGCCTGCACGTCGATCTCGATCTGCCGTTCGTCGAGCTTGCCCGCGCGGAGCTGGGCGCGCAGCTTGTCCCGCGTGGCATCCCGTGAGGCCTCGGGCGACACCTCTTCCAGGGTATCGCTCGAGAAGGACTCCCCGGGACGGCGCGGCAGCAGAAGGTCGAGGATGCGCTCCTCGGAGAGGTGCTCGGCGCGCTCGCGAACGGCCAAGGCCATCTCCGCCTTGACCATGTTCACGGACAGCTCGGTCAGATCGCGAATCATGGACTCCACGTCGCGGCCCACGTAGCCGACCTCGGTGTACTTGGAAGCTTCCACCTTGAGAAAGGGCGCTTGAGCGAGTTTGGCGAGGCGGCGCGCGATCTCCGTCTTCCCCACCCCGGTGGGCCCGATCATGATGATGTTCTTGGGCGCGACCTCGTCGCGAAGCTCAGGGGGCAGATTCTGACGGCGCCAGCGATTGCGCAGCGCGATGGCCACCGCCTTCTTGGCGAGGTGTTGGCCCACGATGTAGCGATCGAGCTCGGCCACGATCTCCGCGGGCGTGAGGGGCGGGGTCAAGCTCACGGCTGGAGCGTCTCCACGGTGATGTGCTCGTTGGTGTAGACGCAGATGCCGGCCGCGATGCGGAGGGCCTGCTCGGCGATCTGCTCGGCGGTCAGGCTCGAGTGGAGGCAGAGGGCGCGGGCGGCGGCGAGGGCGTAAGGCCCGCCGGAGCCGATGCCGATGAGTCCGTCGTCGGGCTCGATGACGTCGCCGGTACCGGACACGATGAACGACGCCTCGCGGTCCGCCACCGCGAGGAGCGCCTCCAGCCGGCGCAGCACGCGATCCATCCGCCAGTCCTTGGCCAGCTCCACCGCCGCCCGGGGGAGGTTGCCGCGGTGTTCCTCCAGCTTGGCCTCGAACTTGGCGAAGAGGGTGAAGGCGTCGGCGGCCGCTCCCGCGAAGCCGGCGAGGACGCGGCCCTGGTAGACCTTGCGGACCTTGCGCGCTCCTGCCTTCACGATGGTCTGGCCAATGGAGACCTGGCCGTCTCCGGCCAGGGCCACGCGTCCCTGGTGCCGGACGCAAGCCACGGTGGTGGCGTGAAAGGTGTCGCCCGTCTCGGATGTCATGGGGTCCTTCGAGATCGTATCAGTTGGCGCGAGGATGAGCCCGATCGTACACCTTCATCAGGTGCTCTGCGCTCACATGCGTGTAGCGCTGGGTCGTGCTGAGGCGGCTGTGACCGAGGAGCTCCTGGATGAGGCGCAGGTCCGCGCCTTCGCCGAGCATGTGGGTGGCGAAGCTGTGGCGAAAGGTGTGGGGAGTGACGCGGCGTTCGATCCCCGCCGCGCGCGCCCGGATCCTGACGATGCGGTGGACGCCACGCGTGGAGAGACGGCCGCCGCGCGGATTGGTGAAGAGCGGGCCCCGTTGCGATCCCCGCACGCTCAGCCACGCCTCGAGAGCCTGGAGGGCGACGTCGCCCGCGGGCACTACCCGCTCCTTGCCGCCCTTGCCCATGACGCGCACGGAGCCCTGCTGGCGGTCGACGTCGTCCAGATCGAGGCCACAGCACTCGGCGACGCGGAGCCCGGTGGCGTAGAGCAGCTCGAGGATCGCGCGGTCGCGCAGCCCCGTCTCCGTTCGTTCCATGGGCGCATCGAGCAGGTTCTTCGACTCGTCCTTGGGGAGGAAGGACGGCAGCCGCTGCGGAAGCTTGGGGCTCCGGACCTGTCGCGCGACGTTGAGCTCGACCGCCCCCCGGCGAGCGAGGTACTTGAGGCAGCTTCGCACGCTGGCCAGCTTGCGAGCCACGGAGGAACGCGCGAGCTTACGCTCATGGAGCGAGGCGAGCCAGGCGCGGATGGCGCGGGCGTCAGCCTGGGCGAGGCCGCCCAGCTTCTCGCCCGTGAGGAAGGCCCCGAACTCGGCGAGATCGGCGGCGTAGCTGCGCAGGGTGTGGCGCGAGACCCCGCGCTCGTGATCGAGATAACGGAGGAACTCGCCGACGGGGTCCTTCATGAAGCCCGGCTCACGCGACGGAAGGAGCGACCTCTTCCCGGTAGTCGCACTCGCCGCGCACGCACTGGCGTGTCCGCTTGCCGCCCTTGGCCACCCGCTCGGTAAGGAAGGGCGCCCCGCACTTCGGGCATGGCTCGGCCACCGGCCTGGCCCACGCCGCGAACTTGCAGTCCGGATACTTGTTGCAGGCGTAGAAAGTCTTGCCGCGCCGGCTCCGCCGTTCCACGAGCTGGCCTCCGCAGCCGGGCTCGGGACAGGCGATGCCGAGAGTGACAGGCTTGGTCGTCTTGCACTCGGGATAACCCGAGCAGGCGATGAACTTCCCGAAGCGTCCGTGCTTGATCACCATGGCCTTGCCGCAGGTCGGGCAGGTTTCATCGGTCATCTCGTCGGCAGGCTTCTCGCGTCCCCCCAGGTCCTTGGTGTACTTGCAGTCCGGATAGCCGGAGCACGCGAGGAACTTCCCGAAGCGCCCCCACTTCTCGAGCACGGGCTTGCCGCACTCGGGGCACGCCTCGCCCGTCTTCTCCCCGACCTTGTTGTCGGGCATGCCGCTCTTCGCCTTCCGGATGTCCCGGTCGAACTGCTTGTTGAACTTGCCCACCAGGTCGACCCAGTCGGTATCGCCTTCCTCGACCTGGTCGAGCGACTCCTCGAGCTGGGCAGTGAAGTCGAGATCCATGATCTCCGGAAAGAACGGCACGAGGCGGTCCGTCACGAGCATGCCGAGCTCGGTGGGGAACAGCGTGCCCTTCTCCCGCCGCACGTACTCGCGGTCCTGGATGGTCGAGATGATCTGGGCGTAGGTCGACGGCCGGCCGATGCCCCGCTCCTCCAGCGTCTTCACCAGCGAGGCCTCGGTGTAGCGCGGCGGCGGCTGGGTGAAGTGCTGCTTGGGATCAAGGGCCATGAGCTTGAGGATTTCGCCCTCGGTTAGCGGCGGCACCACCGCTTCCTGCTCCTCCTCGGGCACCACGTCGGACTCCTCGCGCGACTCGATGTAGACGGCGGTGAAGCCGGCGAACTTGAGCTTGGAGCCCTGGGCGCGGAAGAGGCATGTCCCCGCCTCGATGTCGGCGGCGACGGTGTCGTACACCGCGGGTACCATTTGGCTGGCCAGGAAGCGCTCCCAGATGAGCCGGTAGAGGGCGAGCTGGTCCTTGGAGAGGAAGCGGGCCACCGCCTTGGGCTCCCGCGTTACGGAGCTCGGCCGGATCGCCTCGTGGGCCTCCTGCGCACTCTTCTTCGCTTTGTAGCTCGGCGGGGCATCGGGTAGGTACTCGCGACCCAGTCGTCCCGTGACCCATTCCCGCGCCTCGTCCTGCGCCTCGCCGGCCACCCGCACGGCGTCCGTGCGCATATACGTGATGAGGCCGATGGCGCCCTCCTCGCCCAGCTCGATGCCCTCGTAGAGCTGCTGGGCGAGCATCATGGTCTTGCGCGCGGTGAAGTGGAGCTTGCGGCTCGCCTCCTGCTGGAGGGTGGAGGTGATGAAAGGCGCCGCGGGATTGCGCCGCCGCTCGCCCCGGGTGACGCTCTTCACCTTCCACACGGCCCCGTGGAGCCCCGTCATCACCGCCATCGTCTCGGCTTCCGATGGGAGATTCGCCTTCTCGCCGTTCACCTCGCGCAGGGTGGCCGTGAACTCCGGCGGGTTCTTTCCCTTGAGCCGCGCGTGGAGCGACCAGTACTCCGTGGGCACGAAGGCCTGGATCTCTCGCTCGCGCTCGGTGATGAGGCGCACGGCCACCGACTGCACGCGGCCTGCGGACAGCCCGCGGCGGATCTTCTCCCACAGGAGCGGCGAGAGCTTGTAGCCGACGAGGCGATCGAGCACGCGGCGGGCCTGCTGGGCGTCCACCTTCTTGCCATCGATCTTGCCGGGATGCTGGAAGGCCGCCTTGACTGCGCGCTCCGTGATCTCGTTGAACATGATCCGGTACGTCTTGGTCTTGGGCATCCCCAGCTCCTGGGCCAGATGCCAACCGATGGCTTCCCCCTCCCGATCCGGGTCAGTGGCGATGAACAGCGAGTCGGACTTCTCCGCCGCCTTCTTGAGATCGTCGAGCACCTTCTTCTTGGCGGGGAGGACGCGGTAGTCGGGCTTGAAGCTCTTTTTTTCGTCCACCCCCAGCTTGCTCTTGGGCAGATCGCGAACGTGGCCCATGGAGGCCTTCACGATGTACTTCGAGTCCAGGTACTTCTGGATGGTCTTGACCTTGGTGGGGGACTCGACGATGACGAGTGATTTCTTTGCCACGCGGGTGCCTTTCATCCGAGATGCACGTGAACGAAGCGCTTGCCCGCGAGCTGACGGATCCGACCCTCGACTTCCAGCGCGACGAGAAGGGCGGAGGCGCGTCCGGGGGTGAGTCCACTGCGTTCGATGATCCCGTCGATATCCGTGGGCTCCTCGCCGATGAGGCCGAGGAGCAGGTGAGTGTGATCGTCGTGCTGCTCGGGGACAAGCCGCGGCGCGTCCGGGATGATCGGGACGTGAGCGAGCGGTGCCGACACGCGGTCGCGCCACCGCTGGGGAAGCTGGCTGATCACGTCCTCTCCACTCATCACGAGGGCGGCACCGTCCTGGATGAGACGATGGGCGCCCACGCTCTGCAGGCTCGTCACCGGGCCCGGCACGGCCATCACCTCGCGCCCGAGCTCGCCGGCCAACCCCGCCGTGATGAGCGCGCCGCTGCGCTCCGCCGCCTCGACCACCACCACGCCGAGGGAGAGCCCGGCGATCACGCGATTGCGTGCGGGGAAGTGTCCGGCGAGCGGACGCGTGCCAGGCGCAAACTGGGAGATGAGAGCGCCGTGCCCTTCGATCTCCCGCGCGAGCCGACGGTTCTCAGGCGGATAGATGACGTCCACGCCCGAGCCGAGGACGGCGAGCGTGCGGCCACCCACGCGAAGGGCGCCGCGATGCGCGGCGCTGTCGATGCCGCGGGCGAGCCCGCTCACCACGGTGATCCCGCGACCGGCGAGCTCGGCGGCGAGGCGCTCGGCCACCGCGAGCCCATAGGAGGTGGCGGTGCGCGATCCCACGATAGCCACGGCCAGGGCGTCGTCCTCCGTCATCGTCCCTCGCACGTAGAGGCGCTCAGGAGGCGTGCTGATCTCGCGGAGATTCGCGGGATAGCCGGCGTCGCCGAGCTCGAGCAACGGCGCCGCGCTCGACGTCTCCGAATGGATACGATCGCGAGTTGTTTTCATGGATTGAAAATCAGTATAGCAGAGACGTGCGCCAGGCCCGTCAAACCGCCTAGCGGCCGCTGCCAGACTTGGCGGCGAGGAGCGTGCGCGCTTGTCGGGCAGCGTCCGTGCGAGGAAAGTCCTTCACCACGCGCTCCCACGCGGCGCGCGCGCTCGCCATGTCACCCAGCGAGCGCTGGCAGAGCCCGATCTTGAGGAGCGCTTCGGACACCGCGGTGGGTTGCGTGTAGGTGTCCACCGTCTTCTGGAACTCGGTGGCCGCCTGGCGGTAATCGCGCTGACGATAGTAGGCGTCACCGATATAGTTCTGCGCGGCCGCCGCCTGCGGGTGCGTCGGATACTGCGAGACGAATTCCGTGAACTCGAGGGCGGCCTGTCCGTCGTCGCCCGCGCGGAATCGCGCGAGGGCGCCCGCGAACATGCGCTCGGCCTCGAGATTGCGCGGGGCGGCTGCAGCAGTCGGCGTGGCCGTCGACGGTGGCGCGGGTGGGGCGGAAGGCGTGGGCGCGGCGGAAGGTGCGGGTACGGCGGGCGCCGCGGCGGCAGGTGGCGCGGCGGCAGGTGGCGGGGTGACGATGGCGGGCGCGGAACCGGGCGGCGGCGCGGGCGGCGCCGCGGGGCGTGATTCCGGCGCTACCGGAGTGGCGCGCATGGAGCGCACCGCGCTCTCCGCTTCCTCCAGCGACGCTTTGAGCTTGGCGACCTGCTCGCTGAGCGTCTTGAGCTCGGCCACGAGGAAGGATTGCTGCGCGTCCTGCGCCTTCAGCTCGGCGCCGAGACGCGCGATCTCTTGCGCCTGCGCGTCCTGCGTGCTCTTCACGTCGGTGAGGGTGACCTTGGGAGGCTCCGGGGCCGGCGGTACGGCTCTCTCCTTGGGCGGCGGCGTGCCGCTGCCGCTCGCGCATCCGGTGAGTAGAGTTGCTGCCACGCCGTAGAAGAGGGCGCGAGCGGAGCGTGAGACCATCTCAGGCACCGTAGCATCCGCCTTCCCCTCCGTCAATGACGCGGCCCTGTCTTTGACTCGTCTACGTGTTTTCGCTAGCATTTGGCGCATGACGGACGCCGCCTGGACGCTGTATCTCTCCGCGGCGATCACCGGCGGCGCCTTCGGCTACGTCATCCAGCGTGGAGGATTCTGTCTGATGCGCGCGCTGGCCAACCTGTTCCTGATGAGCGATGCCACCCTCATGCGCGCGTATGCTCTCGCCCTCCTCGTGGCCATGGCGGGCGTGCAGGCGCTGTCCGCCTCGGGTCTGGTAGAGGTTCCCGTGCGGCCCTTCCACTGGCTATCGAACGTCACGGGCGGCCTCGTGTTCGGCGCGGGCATGGTGCTGGCGGGCGGCTGCTCGGGCAGCACGTGGTATCGCGTGGGCGAGGGCGCGGTGGGCGCGGTGGTGATCCTCCTCGGCTTCGCTCTCGGCGCGACCACGGTACGCCTCGGCGTGCTGGGGCCGCTGCGTGCGTCGCTGCAGGCGCCCACCATTACCGTAAACGATGCCTCGCCCACACTCGCGACCGTTCTGGGGATCTCGCCGTGGCTCGTCATCGCGCTCCTCTGGGTTGTGGGTGCTCTCTGGATCTTCCGGTCACGCGGGTCCGACCAGCCCGGCAAGTGGCCGTGGCAGGTCACGGGCAGCGCGGTTGGTCTGCTCATCGCCGCGGGCTGGTGGACCTCGAGCGTGGTGGAGCGGCCAGTCGGCATCACCCTCGCCGTCAACACCGGTGAGCTCCTCACCTACCCACTCGTGGGCTTCCCCAACCGAATCAACTGGAGCATGGTGATGCTCGTCGCGGTGCCGGTGGGCGCGTTCCTCGCCGCGTGGCCCGCCGGCGATTTTCGCTGGAAGCTGCCCCCGGGCTGGTCGCTCGTGAAGATCTTCGCCGGAGGTCTGCTCATGGGCGGCGCCGCCATTCTCGGTGAGGGCTGCAACATCACGCAGGGGCTGACCAACAGCGCCACCCTCGCCGTAGGCAGCCTCGTGACCATCGCCTCCATCGTGCTGGGCGGCTGGCTCACCCTGCGCGCTCTCTTCAGCGCGCCTTCCTGAGCGGTTCGCTGTCGGCAGCGTGGCGGTGATGTCGACGGGCCGAAGGGCGGGGAGCGGCTGCCCGGGAGCCGTATCTTCTGGGTGTGGTCGAAGTCGGCACGCCGAGTCTCGTGGCACGTGAGAGAGGCCGTGCGGATCGCGACTCAGCGTGCTCCCGGGCAGCCGCTCCCCGCCCTCCGGCCCTCACGTCGTGGTGCTCCTCCTTTAAATAAATGAAGGAGAAGCGGGATCAGTGGACGTCGCGCAGGAGGATGACAGGAACGGGATCGCCGGGCGCGATCGTGGTGTCGCCGGGAACGACGGCGAGGCCATCGGCGGCGACCATGGAACGGAGGATGCCCGAGCTCTGCTCGCCGGTAAGGCGTGCACCGTAGCCGCCCGCGCCGTCCGTGTTCAGCGTGACGCGCAAGTAGCCGCGCCGGCGGCCCGGGTTGGCAATGGGCGCCTCAGCGCGTGCCTGGATCACGGGGCGGAGAAGTCGCGAGTGTCCGCCGAGGCGCCGGAGGGCGGGACGGACGAACAGCTCGAAGGTGACCATGGCCGAGACGGGGTTGCCGGGCAGGGCGAAGACGGGCAACGCGTGCTTGCCTGCTGAGGGAATGGTCGCGAAGGCGATGGGCTTGCCGGGGCGCATGTTGACGAGCCAGAGATGCTGCTCAGCTCCGAGCTGACCGAGGGCGGACTTGACGAAATCGTGCTCGCCCACGGAGACCCCGGCCGACGAGATGAGGAGATCGCAGCAGAGCCCCCACTGGAAGCGTCCTTCGATGTCCGCCTGACGGTCAGGGGCCACCCCGAGACTCACTGGGTCGGCCTCCGCCTCGCGCACTTGAGCCATGAGCGAATAGGTGTTGGAGTTGGGAATCTGTCCCGGGCCGAGGCGGCCGCCCAGGTCGACGATCTCGTCGCCCGTGGAGAGGATGCCCACTCGAGGGCGCCGCACCACACGCACCTGGGAACGACCGAGCGCGGCGAGGATCCCGACCTCCGCCGCGCCGAGGAAACGGCCGGGCTCGAGCACGTGGTCCCCTGCCCTCACGTCCTCGCCGCGCGGACGCACGTAGTCGCCCACGGCCACTGCCCGCGGAATCAGCAGGCGGTCTCCCTCCACCGTCACGTCTTCCTGGGGGATCACGCTGTCGGCGCCCTCCGGCAACGGGCCGCCCGTGAAGATGCGGAACGCCTCGCCCGGGACGAGGGGCCGCGCGGCCACCTGTCCTGCGGCCACACGGCCGGCTACAGCGAG
>DATGCY010000265.1:0-2121 GCA_035311385.1 Candidatus Methylomirabilota bacterium | reverse complement strand
TGGAGCCCGGACATGGTCCCCGATCCGGGCAAGACCAGCCTCGGGCTCGAGTACTTCTGCCACGAGGGGGACGCGCTCTGGCGCATGTCGGATACCGAGCTCATCCGGCTCGGCACGGAAGAGCTTCGGCGCATCGGCCTGACGCGGGGCGCATCGGTCCTGGACGGCTGCGTCTTCCGGGTGCCCAAGGCCTATCCCGTCTACGACGAGGGCTACCGGAAGAACCTGGCCACCGTCCGCGCTTTCATGGACGATTTCGAGAACTTGCAGTCGATTGGCCGGAACGGGCTCCACCGCTACGACAATCAGGACCACGCCATGCTCACCGGCCTGCTCGCCGTGCGCAACCTGACCCACGGCGAGCATCACGATCTGTGGGAGGTGAACACCGATCAGGAATACCACGAGGTCGTGGGGGTCGAGGTGCCGGACGTTGAGGCCCTGGAGGCCATGGAAGGGCGCGTGGCGGCGATCTTCCCGAGGATCGACGGGGTAGCCCTGGGTATGGGCGGCGGCACGGTCACGGGCATCTTGCTCTCCCTCGCCACCCTGATCCTCGTCCTCAAGGGAGGTACGGTGGTCGGCCCGCATCTGGCTCTCCTCGGCCAGTTCTTTCCGGGCTATAGCGTCAGCGCACGGGGTAGTCTGCTTGGCCTCGTCTATGGGTTCGCGGCCGGGTTCGCGGGAGGCTGGGGCTTTGCGGCGTTGCGTAACATCTCGGTGCTCCTGTCCTTCGCGGTGCTGCGCAGGCGGACACAACTCCACCTCTTGAAGCGACTGTTCGAGTTCATATAGGAGGCGAGGAGATGGGCACGGAGAAGGACACGACACTCGAGGCCGTTGTCCTCGTACGGGCCATCCGGCTCAACGCGGTCATCGCCGGGCTCGTCACGGGATTCATGGCCGGGTTCGCCTTGTTTGCGGCCACCAACTGGCTCGTTCTCAAGGGCGGACGCGTCGTCGGTCCTCATCTCGCTCTCCTGAATCAATTCTTCCCAGGTTATCAGGTTACCTTCGTCGGCAGCTTGATCGGGGGCGCGTGGGCCTTCGTGGTGGGCTTTGTGGCAGCGTTTGCCATCGTTCGCATCTACAACGTGATGATGGGTTTGCGAAGGTCGGAGGGCGGCCGCCGTCCCTGAACGAGTCTCTTGGAGCCCCTCGTGTCGGTGATCACTTCCTGCTACCAGCAAGGCATTTTCTCGCGGAGGCCGTGCAGAGTGTGCTCGACCGATCCTTGACGTCCTTCCCACGCTGGACCACAATCGCCTCGCCCATGAGCGACCGCCTCAGCTTTCCCAGCGGAGCACTGAGAAGCTCCTCGAATGCCAGATGGCGAGGGACTCGATCTGCCGCGAGATGACGATTCGCGGCGGCGGCCGACCAGCGTCCCGGGGGACACGGTGATCAACCATCTCAGCCGTGACGCTGTCGTGATGGCCGCAGAGACGATCGATGGCCTGACGAGCCTGGATCTGACTCGGCGGGGCGCCATCGCCTTCCTCCATGCCGAGGGCCGGCGGCTCGTCGGCGAGCCGCTTGCCCTCGCGGCGGCCCGCGAGGCGCTGGCGCGCACGTCCGAAGGCGGTGTCGTCGCGATCCTCACGGGCTTCCCGGAGTTCCCCTGGATCGGTCGCGGAGTGGCCGAGACGGATGGCCCTATCGGCGCCGCCGTGCTGGCCCGTGCCCTGATCAGGGCGTGCCGGGCCATTCCCATCCTTCCGTGCGAGCCTCACTTCGCGCCGGTGATCATGGCCGCCCTTCGCGGCATCGGACTCACGCCAGTGCCGGCGGCCGGAGTCGAGGTGAAGACGCTCCAGCCGGGTGACCCCGTCTGCCTGGTCGAGGCGACGGATGAGCCTGTGCACGCCTCCCGCTGGCTGGCCACGCGATCGCCCGCTCTCGTCGTGGCGATCGAGCGGCCCGGTCAAGCCGCCACGGGTGTCTATCACAGCATGTCGGGACGAGACGTAAGTCATTGCCTGAACAACTTCGAGGAGATCTTCCGCGCCGCGCACGCGGCCGGCATATGGACCATCGGCGTCGGCGACGGCGGCAATGAGGTCGGCATGGGCAAGCTTCGCCGCATTGTCCGGGCCCATGTGAAGGCGGGTGAGGCATGCG
>DATGCY010000264.1:0-5934 GCA_035311385.1 Candidatus Methylomirabilota bacterium | reverse complement strand
GCGCTGGCGTTGGGGCTGATCATCGGCCTGGTGGGTACGGCGGTCGGGGCCTATCAGGAGATGCATATCGTGAGCTGGCGGAAGTTTCAGCTGTGGTCTCTCGTCTTCAGCGTGTGCGGAGCCTTCTTCGCCTTCGCGGTGGGCGGATGGGCCGCCGGCAAGATCCTCGGCGCCCGGCACGCGGAGACCTCGATGCTCCATGGAGCGATTGCCTGGCTCGTGACGGTGCCGATGTTCCTCGTGCTGGCCGCCTTCGGCTCGATGGGCTACTTCGGCGTCTGGTACGGAGGCCTTGCCGGCACCCCGGCGTGGGCCGCGCCCGTGGTCACCGATCCACACACCGCGCTCGCCCTCGCCCGGAACGGTGCGTTGGGCGCGGTGGCCGCGCTCCTGCTCGGTCTTGTGGGGAGCGTGGTCGGAGGCTGGATAGCTTCCGGCGAGCCCATGACCATTACCTACTACCGGACCCGCACCGCATTCGCGGGCGGCTCAAAGTAAAGGAGCAAGACCATGCTTCTCATTTTGCTCTGGTTGCTCGGCGTTCCCTTGGGACTGATCCTGATCCTCTTCCTCCTGGGCGTGGGTCACTAGATGCAGCCCGACACCGCGCGGGTCTGCATCGACGGACGGAGCCGGGATCGTCTCCAGGAGCTGGTCGGTCCCGTCCGGGAGCGTCTCGAGGAGTCGGTGCGTGACCTCTCCCATGCCCTGGCGCGAGCGGGCGAGTCGGTGAAGCGCATCCGGGTGGCCGACGTCATGGCCATCATGAGACGCTCGCCCCTCGCCAGCCTCGCCGTGGCCGCGGGGATCGGCTTCCTCGTGGGGCTCTCGCTGTGGGCGCGGGACGAGTAGGCGATGCTTCTGCGTGAGCCCAGGGTCGAGCCTCCCGACGCCGCCCGCGGCATCTTCGGCCTGATCGAAGAGCTCCTCGGGAAAACCACGCGGTTGCTCGATCAGAAGCTTACCCTCCTCCGTCTCGAGGTGGAGGAGAGTGTCGGGACATTGCTCCGCCATCTCGCCGTATTGATCGCGGGCGCTGTGGTGGCGGGGCTCGGTCTCGTGCTCGCGAGCTGCGCTCTCGCCCTCTGGATCGGCGATCTCCTCGGCTCCGCCCCGGCGGGCTTCGCGATTGTGGGCGGGGCACTCCTCCTCGTCGGGGTGGTGGTGATCGCCGTCCGTCTGAAGCGAGGCGTCGGTCCCCGGCGACTGGTACCGGAGCGGACGGTGAAGGAGCTCGAGAAGGACACACGATGGATCAAGAGCGCTCTGTAGACATCGAGCGGGTGAGCCGCGAGATGGAGCAGACGCGACGCTCCATCCTCGACACGGTGGACGAGCTCAAGGATCGAGTACACGAGCGTGCCGACTGGCGGCACTACACCGCCGCCTATCC
This sequence comes from Candidatus Methylomirabilota bacterium, assembly GCA_035311385.1. Classification (GTDB taxonomy): domain Bacteria; phylum Methylomirabilota; class Methylomirabilia; order Rokubacteriales; family CSP1-6; genus AR37. The sequence goes on along the minus strand of DATGCY010000264.1, from coordinate 4,541 downwards.
CGTGGCCAGTCTGATCGTGGCGGCGGCCTGCGGTCTCGCCCTCGCCAGACTCCTGGTTCCTGCCGTGCGCCTCGTGGGCATCCCCCTGCTCCTGGCGCCGCGCCTGGCGCGACGACGTCCTCGGGGGCTCGCGGGCACGTGGGCGAAGCTCGCGACGACGGGCGGCGCGCTGACTCAGCTCGCCGCCCTGCCCGCGCTGGCCTCGGAGGTTCGTCGGATCGTGGGTCGGGCGAGGGGCAAGAGGGCGCCGCTGATCTGATCTAGGAGCGGCTGCCGTACTCCGCCTGGTTGGCCTTCAGGCGACGAATCAGCTCATCGTAGGAAGAGGTCTGCAGGATGTGGTCGAACTGCGTCCGGTAGTTGAGCACCAGGCTCACTCCTTCCAGGAGGACGTCGTAGACGAGCCAGCGATCGCCCTTATGGAGGAGACGATAGTCGATGGGGACCTGCGTGTCCTGCTTGGTCAGGATCTGCGTCTTCACGGTGGCCATATCGCCTTCGATCGACTCCCCGATGTAGGCGATCTTCTCACCGTTATACTTCTCGATCTTGCTGACATAGGCCCGCTCGAGGAGATTGGCGAAGAGCTCCACGAATTCTCGCTGCTGGCCCTCGTTCAGCTCCTGCCAGTGCCGGCCAAGGGCACGCCGGGCCATTTCCGTAAAATCGAAAACGGCATCGGCGTCACGCCGGATGGCCGCCCGGCGCTCTGCGGCCATGGACTCGGGCTTGAGGGTCGGATCCTGAAGGGTGGCGAGAACATGGTCGACGGAGGCCCGGAGCTGGTCCGTCGGAATGCCTGCCGCCGCGACCCCGCTGCTCAGGGACAGGACGAGAGCTGCGGCTAGGGCCGAGAACCTCCGCGACGTCACGCCCCGAGGATATGGATGTTGACGGTGCGAGACCGTGGACCGTCCCATTCCGCGAGGAGGATCGCCTGCTCATCCTCGAGAGCGAGCGTTCCGTTCACAATACCGATGGCGACCCCATGCCCGAGGAGGCTCGCCCGGAGATGCGCGGCGGCATTGCCCCGCTCGCAGTCCGACCAACGGAGATCGTTGTGCCGGTAGGCACCCTCCTCCCCGATGAGGCGCGCCATCAGACCCACGAAGTCCTCGGTGTCCGAGTCGGTGATGACGATAGAGCAGGTAGTGTGCAGGCAGTTCACCAGCACCATTCCGTCCTGCACGCCGGCGTCCCGGATGGCCGCCTGCACCTCGGGCTTGACGTCCACGGCATTGCGACGAGTTTCACTCTTGACGGTGAAGCTCTTGCGATGGACGAGAAGCGCAGCCTCCGCGGCCTCTGCCCTCATCGCGAACGATCCTGCGGCCCGCCATCGAAGGCCGACGCCAGAACCGTCTTGAGTCGAGTGGCGTCGAGTGGCTTCGGTAGATAGGCGAAGGCTCCCTGCGCGGTGGCGCGGCGCCACGTCTCGAGCGTGCCGTGAGCGGTCATCACGATCACGGGAAGCGTCGGAAGCTCCCGCCGTATGGCTTCGAGCAGCTCGAGTCCGCTCATGCGAGGCATGACCACGTCGGTAATCACGAGGGAGGGATGTATTTTCGGGACCCGGTCAAGGGCGGCCCTCCCATCCGACGCGGTCTCTACCTGGTAGCCCCACAGCTCCAAGAGGGTACGCATGCCCTCCCGGGCGTCCGAGTCGTCATCGGCCACGAGAATCCGGCGACCAGGGCGCGTCTCCGGCTCAATATCGTATCTTTCGTCTCTGAGTGCCTGGCCCATGGTGACTTCCGGTGCATCGTCTGTGCCAGCCAGGCTAGTTCTCTTTCGCGAGCCTCCACCGCCGCGTCTTGTTGTGGAGCGTCTTCGGCGTCGTGCCGAGAATGACCGCGGCCCGCGTCTTGTTGTTGTTCACGGACTCGAGGGTTCGCAGGATGAGCTCGCGCTCACCCTGCTCGAGCGTGGTGCCGAGGGGCAGGAGCACCGCATTTCCCTGCTCGCGCCGCTCTGTCGGGGCGATGCCCAGCGGGAGGAAGACTGGGGTGATGAGCTCCTGGTTGCAGCCCACCACCGCCCGCTCGATGATGTTGCGGAGCTCGCGGACGTTGCCGGGCCACGCGTGATCGCGGAGGCGCATCATGGCCGTCTCGTCCACCCCCTTGACCTCCCGCCCGTACTTCTCGTTGAACTCGGCGATGAAGGCCTCCACGAGGAGCGGGATGTCCTGGGCCCGCTTGCGCAGCGGCGGGAGCGCGATGGCGAGCACGTTGATCCGGTAGTACAGGTCCTCCCGGAAAGCCTTGTCGCGCACGGCCTGGGCGGCGTCGCGGTTGGTCGCGGCCATGATCCGAACGTCGACCTTGATCTCCGTCTTGCCACCGATCCGGCGAACCACGCCGTCCTGCAGAATGCGGAGATACTTCACCTGGAGAGCCGGGCTCATCTCCGTGATCTCGTCGAGGAAGATGGTGCCGCCGTCGGCCAACTCGAAGAAGCCCGCCTTGCGCTCGTTGGCGCCGGTGAAAGACCCTTTTTCGTGGCCGAACAGCTCGCTCTCCATCAATGTCTCGGGGATAGCTGAGCAGTTTACGGCGACGAACGGCCCCTTGCCCCGATCGCACATCTGATGAATGGTCCGGGCGACCAGCTCCTTGCCCGTCCCCGTCTCGCCGGTGATCAAGACCGGTGCGTCGCTGGCCCCGGCCAGCTCGATCAGCCGATAGACTTCCTGCATCGCCGGGCTCGTGCCCAGGATGGGCCCGAAACCACGACTCTCCCGAAGCTGCCGGCGCAGGAGTGTCACCTCGCGCTGGACTTCCCCGCGCTCCACCGCCTTGTCGAGGAGGACCCGGAGGCGCCTCGGGTCCACCGGCTTGGTCAGATAGTCGTAGGCCCCCTCGCGCATGGCCGACACCGCCGTCTCCACCGTCGCGTGACCGGTGAGCAGGATGACCACGGCATTCGGGTAGACTTCGTTGAGCGGCTTCAGGAGCGCGACCCCGTCCAAGGCCGGCATCACCAGATCGGCGATAACGACGGAGGGTCCGAAGTTGGGGGCTTTCTCGAGCGCCTCCTTCCCGTCGATGGCCTGCTCGACCTCGTATCCCCAGGTCGTCAGCAAATCCGCCAGCGCGGTGCGCGCGGACTCGTCGTCGTCTGCGATCAGAATGCGGTGTTTCATGGCTCACTACCTCGCTCGTTAGGGTTGAGGCCGTGGCGGTCCTGCCAAACCGGGCACGATTATAGCAATGTGTATGCCCCTAGGATCTTGGCCCTCAGGCGCGGCCTAAGTACAGGTGTGGGCGAAAGAAAACAGAACATGGGCGGAATCGAAAATCGCCCAGCGCCGAGCGAGGTCGGAAGGTTCGACCGAGAAGTTTTTACCTATATCACCTTGCTATACTGCACCGCGCGGGGGTCAAGCCAAGGACCATGAGTACCGACGTCGCGACAGCGCCGCCCCAGGCCGCCTCGACGAAGCCATCCGCTCGGGCACGGCGGGTGGGCCTCTCGCTCCGTGCCCGCGAGATCTTCGCGCTGCTCCTGCTGAGCCTCTGCATCGTCGCCCTCAGCACCGCCGCGCACCTCTACCACGCTCAGCAGATCGTCTGGAACGCAACGCTCAGGGAAGCGGATCTCGTCGCCCGCCAGATCTACGAGCAGTGCGTTCGAACCCTCTCACGCCCCGCCGCCCAGAGCCCGCGAGAGATCCTGAGCCACGACCCCGACCTCCGGTCCCTCCTGGACGCCACCGTCGGTTACGCTCCATGGCTGCTCTATGCCGCGGTAGTCGACAACAGGGGCGTGGCCATCGTGCACAGCGATCCCAAGCGCGAGGGTGAGATCGTCCCGCCTCAGCCGAGCCTGCGAAGCCTCGTCAGTGACCACCCGCTCCGGCGCCTGCTCGGGACGGGGCGCTCGGAAATTTACGAGAGCGCCCTGCCCTTCAACGTCAACGGCAAGCCGCTGGCCACAATCCGCCTCGGCATCGCCATGCCGCTCCTGCGGGGTCGGCTCGACGATGCGTTCTGGTATACCGTCGTCCTCGGCGCGTTCGCCCTGGGGGCCGCCCTCGTGGTAGCCCTCGGCCTTTCCAGCGTGACCCTCAAGCCCATCCGCAAGCTGGCGGAGGACATGGAGCGGCTGCGGCAGGGCGACTTCGACGTGGGGGGCAGCGCGGAACCGGGGGACGAGTTCGGGAAGCTCGCTTATCAGCTCCAACTGCTGGGCAAGCAGATGGAAACGGATCGGACCCGGATCCTCGCCGAGCGGAGCGAGATCGACACTGTCCACGCGGCGGTGGACAATCTAGAGGACGGCATCCTCTTCGCCGAAGCGAACGGTCTCGTGCTCTTCGCCAACCGCTCGATCGAGTCGCTGCTCGGTCCCGCCGCCGAGAACGCCGAGGGTCGACCATTGATCGAGGTCTTGCCCGTGGAACACGCGCTTCTCAATCTCATGCGGCGTACGCTCGACACGGGGGAAGCCTCGCGGAACGCGCAGGTCGAGATCGTCACCGACGGCAAGCCGCGCGAGGTGCTCGCCTCGGTGTTCCCCGTGTTGGGCGATGGGGCGGG
>DATGCY010000263.1:0-7506 GCA_035311385.1 Candidatus Methylomirabilota bacterium | reverse complement strand
CTCAACCTCCCCCTCTACCCCGGCCACTGTCAGATCACCGGCATCGATCTGTCCGAGGAGATGCTGGAGAAGGCCCAGGAGAAGGTGATCGAGCTCGCGATGAGCAGCGTCACCCTCAAGGCCATGGACGCCACCGTCATGGACTTCGGGGACGGCGAGTTCGACGCGGCGGTGGCGACCTATACCATCAGCGCGGTGCCGGACCCCGTGGGGGTGCTCCGGGAGATGCGCCGGGTGGTCAAGCCGGGCGGCAACATCGTGGTCCTGAACCACTTCCGCAGCCACCGCCGGGTCATGGGGCGGTTGGAGGACCTGGTCTCGCCGGTTTGTACGCGCCTCGGCTGGAAGTCGAACCTGCTCCTCGAGCCACTCCTGGAGCAGGTCGGTCTCAGGGCCGAGACCTCGACCAAGGTGAACATGTTCAACGGCTGGCGCCTGATCAAGTGCCTTAACGGGAAGTAGCCCACTCCCGTCAGCGCTCCGGCCGGTAGTCCATCAGATCCAGGGCATCCCGTGGGAGCGCCGGAGCTCGGCGCTCAGGAGACGGTACCGCCCACGGCGGGCGGCGGGGCGCCCGCCACGTCCTCGCGACGGACTCCCCAGGCGGCGAGGCGGGCAAGCAGCGTGTTGCGATGCATGCCGAGGGCGCGCGCCGCGCGCGTACGATTCCAGTTCTCGCGCTCGAGGGCGCGCATCACGTAGGCCTGCTCGAAGCGGTCACGTGCGTCCTGGAGCGGCAGGGGCACCGGGCCGCCGTCGCCTCCCGCCCGCTGATTCACCTCGTGGATGGCGAGGTCGACAGGCAGATCGTCGAGCCGGACCACGGGGCCGGTGGCGAGGGCGACACTCCGCTCCACGATGTTCTCGAGCTCGCGCACGTTGCCGGGCCAGTCATAGGCCTGGAGCGTGGGCAGGGCGCCCCGCGAGATCCCGCGCACATCCTTCTTGAACTCTTGTGAGTACTTCCGGAGGAAGTGCTCGACGAGGATGGGAATGTCCGATTTGCGCGCGCGCAGGGGCGGAATGGTCACGGGCACCACGTTGAGACGGTAATAGAGGTCCTCGCGGAAGGTACGGGCGCGGACCGCCGCCTTCAGGTCCACGTTGGTCGCCGCGAGCACGCGCAGGTCCACGGGGATGGGGTGCGTGCCGCCCAGCCGCTCGATTTCCCGTTCCTGCAAAGCGCGCAGCAGCTTGGCCTGGAGATCGATGCGCAGGGTGCCGACCTCATCCAGGAAGAGGGTGCCGCCGTGAGCCAACTCGAACTTCCCGATCTTGCGCGCGTGCGCCCCCGTGAACGATCCCTTCTCGTGCCCAAAGAGCTCGGACTCCACGAGGGTGTCGGGGATGGCGGCCAGGTTCACGGCTACGAAGGGCTGGGAGCGTCGCGGTCCCTGGCGATGGATGGCGCGCGCCACCAGCTCCTTGCCCGTGCCGCTCTCCGCAGCGATGAGCACGGTGGCGGGGGTTTGCGCCACCTGGGCGATCAGCTCGTAGAGCTTGACCATGGACGGATGTCGCCCGATGAGCGAGTCGAAGCCGTGAGCGCGATCGAGCTCGGCGCGGAGGTAGTGCACCTCGCGCTCCAGCACGCGGCGCTCCGCCGCCTGACGCACGAGAGCGAGGATCTCGTCGACGTCGAAGGGCTTGGTCACGTAGTCATAGGCGCCGCCCTTGATCGCCTCCACCGCGGTCCGCACGTCCTTGACCGCGGTGACGATGATCACGGCGATGCCCTCGTCAAGGGCGAGGATCTGGGGCAGGAAGGTCGGTCCGGGAGCGCCCGGCATGCGCACATCGAGGAGGACCACGTCCACCCGGCGGCTCCGTAGCACCTCGAGCCCCTCCACCCCCTCCTCCGCCTCCAGCACCTCGAACTCGCCGTCCAAGATCAGGCGGAAGGACTCGCGCACCCCCAGCTCGTCGTCGATGACGAGCGCAACCGGGCGTGGCCGGGAAGGATCGCGGGCGGCGCTCACGGTTCAGGGCTTGCTGGGCACTCGGAGAACGACGTACTGGCGCCCGGCGCCGCTGCGCTCGACCTGCACGGGCACGGCTTCGCCGGGCTTGAGCGCGGCCACCGCCTTCTTGAAGTCGTCCACGGTGGCGGTGCGACGGCGGTTCACCTCCAGGATGAGATCGCCTTCCTTGATGCCGGCGGCCTCCGCCACGGTGCCCGGCGCCACGTCGGTCACCACCACGCCCGCGCCGGACTTCAGGCCATAGGTCTGGGCCATTTCCTCGGAGAGTGCCTCCACGGTAAGGCCCAGGCCCATGCCCTTGGGAGCGGCGGCAACGACGGTCTCGTCGCCGGGCTGCTCGCCGATCTTGACGGTAAGCTTGGTCGGCTTGCGGTCACGCAGCACCGTGAGCACGGCGGGCTGGCCGGGAGGGATCGCCGCCACACGCTTCTGGAGGTCCGTCACCTCCTTGACCGGCGTACCTCCCAGCTCGACGATGATGTCCCCCGACCGCATACCCCCGGCCTCGGCAGGGCTGTCCTTCATGACGTCGGCCACCAGCACGCCACCTTTGCCGGAGGCGCCGAAGCCCGCGGCAAGGTCGTCGGTGAGGTCTTGGATCGAGATGCCAAGCCAGCCGCGCACCACGCGGCCCTTGTCCATGAGCTGGGTCATGATGTCGCGCACCATGTTGATCGGGATGGCGAAGCCGATCCCCTGACCGGACGACACGATAGCCGTGTTGATCCCGATGACACGACCATCGAGATTGAGGAGGGGCCCGCCGGAGTTACCGGGATTGATGGAGGCATCGGTCTGGATGAAGGCCTCGTAGGTCGCCACGCCTACCCGCGTGCGTCCCGTCGCGGAGATGATGCCGACGGTAACGGTGCGGTCGAGGCCGAAGGGGTTGCCGATGGCGATGGCCCACTGGCCAATGCGGAGCTTGTCGGAATCGCCCAACTCGGCCACGGGCAGCGCGCTCGCCCCTGGCTCTATCTTGACGATGGCGAGATCGGTCTTAGGATCGCGCCCCACCACCTGCCCGGGGAACTTCCGGTCGTCGGAGAGCCGCACCTCGATCTCGGCAGCGTTTTCCACCACGTGGGCGTTGGTCAGGATGAAGCCCCGCGCGTCGACGATGACGCCGGAGCCGGCGGCGCGGACATCCTCGCGAGGGGCACGCCGGCGAAAGAAGCGCTCGTAGAGCTCGGGCCCGAAGAACTCGCGGAAGCGCTGCTCGTTCTCCGGCGACGGGCCGCCCTCCCCGGGCGCGCTCTTCTTCGGCTTCACGCTCACGTTGACCACGGAGGGCGTGACGCGATCCGCTACCGAGGTGAACGCGTCCTCCAGCGCGTGCAGCAGGGCTCGGCTGTCGGGCGCGGGCGCGCCGGACTGCGCAGAGACCGGCATCACTCCGAGCCAGAGCGCGATCGCGATCGTTCCGATTCCGGCCAGCGTCTTGTTCGTCATCCGCGTGCCGCCTCCTGGCGCGCCATCTTACCTCTCCCGCCTGACCCCCGCCAGTGGTGATCCGCCCGATGACCCCGCTCTGAGTGTCACTTCGAGGATACGTCTCGTCTCGGGACGGATGGGCGCGGCCTGGCCCCGACGAAGCCCAGCGACCCAGATGATGTGCCCCGCTGCTTCGAGAAGCGGCACCCGCTCGCGCTCCCAGCGCGGCACTCCCGCATCGATGAGGAAGGACTTGAGTCGTCGCTCGACCGGTCCCCCGAATGGAGCGAAGCGGTCGCCGTGCCGTCGCGGCCGCACCTGAAGCCGCGGCGGCAGCGCGTCGGCGTCGAAGGCGACCAGCTGCGTCCCTCGGGGCATGACGTAACGTTCGTGGCGCGGAAAGGACCGTGCCTCGAGCACGAGGCCGATCTCCGGCAGGGAAAGCTCGCCGGGCACGGGGAAGTCGTGAGAACGGAGAGAAGGGAGGCGCTCCGGTCCGACGCGAAGCCAGCGTCCGCTGCGCTCCACCATGAGGCCGCCCGCGCGCAGAACGCCGGGAGTCGAAGCGGACACGAGGAGACGACGGAGGGCCCGCTGCGCGTGCCCCCTCATCGAGCCCGGATGCCCGAGAGCGCGTGCGGCCTGGCGCACGGTCTCCGCCGCAAGCTCTCGGGGCAGCGAGCCGAGCTCTGGCATCGGCAGCACCCAGCCTCCGGCCTCTTCCCGTCCCAGCCGCCTCAACTCGCGAACGGCCGCAGCCTCCAAGTCCTCGACCATGGACCGCACGAGCGTAGCGGAGCGGCAGAGCCGTTCCACGAGCGAGGGCTCGACGACCCGGGTGAGGAAGGGCAGCACCTCGTGACGGATGCGATTGCGGAGCATGCGCGTGTCGAAGTTGCTCTGATCGTCCACCCAGGGGACCTCGCGCCCGCGCAGATAGGCCTCGACCTGGGCCCGGCGGACGTCCAGCAACGGACGGACGTAGAGTCCGCGGGCGCGTGCGATGCCGGCGAGCCCGCGTGGCCCCGCGCCCTCGAGCAGGCGCATGAGCACGGTCTCTGCCTGATCGTCGGCGGTGTGGGCCGTGGCCACCCGGTGAGCGCCGATTCGCTGCGCGACGTCGCGAAACGCGCGGTAGCGTGCCCGGCGCGCCTCCGCCTCCAGCCCTTCCCAGGGCGGCCCTTGCCTGACCACGACACGCTCCACGTGGAGCGGCACGCCGAGTTGGGCGCAAAGGTCACGCACGAACTCGGCATCAGCGTCGGCCTCCGGGCGAAGGCCATGGTGGACGTGGACGGCATGCAGCGTCCAGGCCCACTCGCCGGCGAGCGAATGAAGCACGTGGAGGAGGGCGACCGAGTCCGCCCCTCCCGAGACGGCGGCCAAGACAGTTTCGCCGCCCCGGAGCATCTCGGAGCGGCGAAGAGCGGCGGCGATGAGCGACGGAAGGTCAGTGACGGTGATCGCAGTCGCCCTGTAGTCCGACCCAGACCTCGCCGTCCTCGAAGAATTCCTTCTTCCAGACGGGCACCGTCTCCTTGAGGGTGTCGATGGCGAATCGGCAGGCCTCGAAGGCCTCGACCCGATGGGGTGACGAGACGGCGATCATCACGCTCGACTCTCCGATCTCGAGCCGTCCGATGCGATGTACGAGGGCGACGCCACGCACCCCCGGCCAGCGCTGGCGCACCGCCACGGCGATCTCACGCATCTTGGCCGCGGCCATGGGCGCGTGGGCCTCGTACTCGAGATACTTCACGCGCCGCCCCCCGGTCTCCTCCCGCACCACACCGGAGAAAAGGACGAGGCCACCTGCCCCCGGGTGCCCGACCGCGCCCATGAGGCGCTCCTCCGACAGCGGCTTGCCCGTGACCTCGACGAGGTCGGCGTCCGAGCCGCCGCTGACGGGAGGGAAGAGACACACCTCGTCCCCCTGCCGGAGGATGTGATTGGCCTGCACGTAGTCAGTGCCCAGGGCGAACAAGGTGAAAGGGCGATACTGGCGGAGGACCGGGAAGCGGCTCGCCACCGCCTCCCAGGCCGTCTCGACCGTACCGCCCTCGGGAAGGTCCAGCTCGACGTGATCGCGGCCCGCTGCTTCGCGATAACGGGCGAAGAGACGGACCCCGACCTTCATGGCGTTCTTCTAGAACTGGTGGGAGTGGCCGCACCCACAGGACGACTTCACGTTGGGGTTGTTGATGGCGAAGCCCGCCCCCAACATGTTGTTGTCCACGTAGTCGATCTCGCTCCCCTGGAGATACGGCGCGCTCTTGCTGTCCACGTACACCTTCACGCCGTGGCTCTCGCTGACGTTGTCGTCCGCGCCGGCGACGTCGTCCCAGCCCAGCTCATAGGACATACCGGAGCAGCCGCCGCCGACGACGCGGATGCGGAGCCCCCACTCGGGCTTGCCCTCTTCGAGCCGCAAGTCCGAGATCTTCTTCGCAGCGGTTTCGGTCAGCGCAATCATGTACGCCTCCTTGGAGTTCTGTGTCAGGTGAAGCGCGACTGACTGACTCAGTATAGCAAAAACCGCAAGAGAGGGTGCTCGCCAACCAGCGGAGCCCTACAGGATGCCCCCCTGAGGCAGGAGCGTCAGCTCCTCGAGGGTCGCTCCCGCCGGCACGGAGGCCATGAAGAGCGCCGCCTCGGCAATCTGCTCCGGCTGGAGCATCCGCGAGCGGTCAGGAGGCGTCACCACGGCGTCCCACAGCGGCGTATCCGTAGCCCCCGCCGACAGGACGCCCACTCGCACCCCATGTGAGCGCATCTCCTCGGCGAGCACTCGCGAGAAGCCGAGGACACCGTACTTGGTCGCGGTGTAGGCGGCGCTACCCGGCAGGGCGCGGCTGGTCACCACGGAGCCGATGTTGATGATAGTGCCCCGCCGCTGCGCCATCATGGTGGGCAGCACGGCCCGGCAGGAGAGAAAGGCGCCGCGGAGGTTCACGGCCATGAGCTGGTCCCACTCCTCGGTCTTGATGTCCGCCACCGAGGCGAAGGCAGCCAGCCCGGCTGCGGTGACGAGACAATCGATGCAGCCGTGCTCGGCGAGAGCCCGGCTGATCAGCGCGGCCACCGCTGGCTCCTGCCTCACGTCCGTGGGCACCGCAAGGGCCGCGCCGCCCGCTGCCTCGATCTCCCGCTGCACCGCCCCGAGCTCACGCGCCGAACGGGCGGCGAGCACTACGCGCGCGCCCTCTCGGGCGAAGGCCATGGCCACCGCGCGGCCGATCCCCCGCCCCGCTCCCGTAACGAGGGCAACCTGGCCCGCGAGCCTCACAGGATGAGGCCGCCGCGGGCCCTGATCAGCTCCATGAACTCCGCCCTCGTCTCCGGGCAATCGCGGAACTGGCCGAGCATGGCGGAGGTGACCGCCTTGGAGTTCTGCTTCTCGACCCCGCGCATGAGCATGCACATGTGGAGCGCCTCGACGACGACCGCCACTCCCCGTGGCTGGAGCACGTCCTGGAGCGTATTGGCGATCTGGGTAGTGAGCCGTTCCTGTACCTGCAAGCGCCGCGCGAACATCTCCACGAGGCGCGGCAACTTCGACAGGCCGACGATTTTTTTCGAGGGCATGTAGGCGATGTGGCACTTGCCGAAGAAGGGCAGGAGGTGGTGCTCGCACATCGAGTAAAAGTCGATGTCCTTGACCACCACCATTTCGTCGTACTCCTCGGTGAAGAGCGCCTCGTTCAGGACATCGTGTATGTCCTGTCGATAGCCCGAGGTGAGGTACTCCCAGGCCTTGGCCACGCGCGCGGGTGTCTTCTCCAGGCCCTCCCGCGATGGGTCCTCGCCCATCTCCTTCAGCAGTTCCCGGATCAGCTCGTCCATACGGGTCACCTCGCGGCAGCGCCGCGGTACTCGAAGGTATTATTGTCGGTTTCCACGACCACGAGCCGGCGCAGGCTGCCCGCCGGCAAGGTCGGCTCCAGCCATTCCCAGAAGGCGCGGGCGAGGTTCTCGCCCGTGGTCGGCACCCCGCGGAGGGCCGCGACCGTGCTCGAGAGGTCGTAGTGATCCACGGCTTTCAGGATCAGTCGCTTGACCGCGGTGTCCAGAGCGCCCAGGTCCACCGCCA
>DATGCY010000262.1:0-4787 GCA_035311385.1 Candidatus Methylomirabilota bacterium | reverse complement strand
TTGGTCGAGTCTTGATGGTTGGAACGTTCTGGCCACGATCGGTTTGCCCGCATGCGACACGTGTACGTCGGGGCCGTTCCCAGGGCGTCGCGCCGGGCGTTCCTGGGTGCGTTCCCTGCCGGGAGCGCGCGGAGAAAAGTGATGTATTCTCTGCGTGATGGCGCGACTGCAGCTGCGTCTGCTCGGCGGCTTCGACCTCCAGGCTGGACCCGGCCAAGCCGTGCCGATCAGGCTTAAAAAGGCCCAGGCGCTCCTGGCCTATCTCGCCTGCCACCCGGGCCGATCGCATCGACGGGAGAAGCTCGCCACGCTGCTCTGGCCTGAGATGGACGACTGGCAGGCGCGTGCCAATCTCCGCAAGGTGTTGTTCGTCCTTCGCCGGGGGCTTTCCGTCATATCTCCGAGCCTGCGCCTCGACGAGGACACCGTGACGCTGGACACTGCCGCGCTCGACGTCGACGTCCTCGCGTTCCAGCGGCTTGCCCGCAGGGCCGATCCCGAAGCCCTCCAGCAGGCGGTCGACCTGTATCGCGGGGACCTGCTGGAGGGCCTGGGGGTCGCCGAGGCGCCGTTCGAGGAGTGGTTGGTCGCGGAGCGGGAGCGGCTGCGTGAGCTCGCCCTCGAGACCCTGGCCAAATTGCTCGCCGACCAGACAAAGTCGGAAGAGTCCGGCGCTGCCATCGCGACGGCTCTCCGCTTGCTGGCGCTGGATCCGCTCCAGGAGGCGGTCCACCGCGCCCTGATGCGGCTCTACGTGCGCGACGGCCGGCGTGACGCTGCCCTCCGGCAGTATCAAAGCTGTGTCGACACGCTTCGACGGGAGCTCAGCGTCGAGCCCGAAGCCGAGACGCGCCAGCTCTACCAGGAGGTCTTGCGGAGCCGAGCGACCCCGTCCAAGGCCACCCGCACGGCCATGGCTCATCTCGAAGTACTCGCATCGCAGGTGCAGCCCCCGTCGTCACCGCTACCGGACGAAGCGCCGATGTTCGGTCGTCAGTCGGAGCTCGCACGCCTGCGGCACGCGCTGGACGAGGCGCTCGCGGGCCGGGGACAGTTGATCGCGGTGCTGGGCGAAGCCGGGATCGGCAAGAGCCGGCTCGTCAGTCAGGTCACTATCGAGGCGGTGAAGCGCGGGGTCCTCGCCCTGGTGAGCCACGGGTACCAGACCGAGCAGACGCTGGCCTATGGGCTCTGGATCGATGCCCTTCGCAGGGGCGGCGTCCTCGATCGTGACGACGTCCTGAGCGGTGTCGCCGTTGCCTGGCGCGCCGAGCTCGCGCGTCTCTTTCCCGAGCTCGCCCAGGACGACGTTCGGCCAGCGTCGAGCCCCGAGGACGCGACGCGGTTGTTCGAGGCGGTCGCGCATCTGCTTGAGCGGCTGGCGAAAGCCCAGCCGCTGTTGCTGGTGCTCGAAGACGTGCACTGGGCCGACGAGGCGAGCCTACGGCTCACGTCCGGCCTGTCTCGACGCATTGCCGCCTGGCCGATGCTGATCGTGCTGACGGCGCGCGAGGAAGACGTGGCCGAGGCGCCGATGCTTCGTGACCTGCTGCGTCTGCAGGACATCAGCCGGCTGCCTCTCGGCCCACTTTCACAGGACGACATGACAGCCCTGGTCCAGTCGCTGGCCCCGCGGGGGCGAGCTATGGACGCCACGAGCGCGCTGGCCGAGCGGATCTGGGGTGCGAGCAACGGCAATCCCTTCGTGGTCGTCGAGACTCTGCGGGCCCTGGAGCAAGGAGCGCTGCCGACAGAGACCGCCGACGCCCTTGGGTTGCCGGAGCGCGTGCGCGAGCTGGTCATGGTCCGTCTCGAACGGCTGTCCGAGCGGGGGCGAGCCCTGGTGACGCTGGCCGCGGTGATCGGCCGCGAGTTCGAGTTCGCGCTCCTGCAGCACGCGTCGGGGCTCGAGGCACACGAAGCGGCGGATGCCGTGGAGGAGCTCGTCCGGCGCCAGATGCTGCGGACCGTGGGCGATCGGTTGGAGCTGGTGCACGACTGGGTGCGCGAGGTCGTGTATGGTGCGCTCCTGCCGGGACGCCGCGCGCTCCTGCACCGAGACGTCGCCCAGGCGCTCGAAAACATCTATGCGGGCGATCTCGAGCCGCACTTGACCGCGCTGGGGTCGCACTATCGCGACGGCGAGGTGTGGGACAAGGCCGTCACCTTCCTTCACCGGGCCGGCCGGCAAGCCCTGTCGCGATCGGCGAACCGCGAGGCGGTCGGCCTGTTCGAGCAGGCCGTCGGTCCTCTCGGCCACCTGCCGCGGAGCCAGACGACGCTGGAGCAAGCCGTTGATCTGCGCCTGGACCTTCGCGTAGCGTTGCTCGCCCTCGGCCAGTTCGACAAGATGCGCGCGTACCTCGTGGAGGCCGAGGCCCTGGCCCGGGATCTCGCTGATCGGCATCGCCTCGGGTGGGTATCCGGGTACTTGGGCCATAATTTCTGGATCACCGCCCAGACGGCCGCCGAATCGCGGGCCTACTCGGAAGCGGCGTTGGAGACGGCTCGAGCGGTCGGTGATGCACGACTCGAGGTCGCGGTGAACGTGTATCTCGGGCACCTCTCGCGGACCTCCGGCGAGTACCGACGAGCCGCGGAGTTTTATCGCACGATGATCGAACTCACCAAGGGCGCGCTGCAGAGCGAGCTGATCGGCGGACTCTACCCGGCCGCGATCGCGCGCGCGCTCCTCTGCGTATCGTTTGCTGACCTCGGCGGGTTTGCCGACGGGATCGCGCTCGGGCAGGAGAGCATTCGCCTGGCCGAACCCCAGTCTCTGCCCTTCACCATCACGCAGTGCTATTGGGCCCTGGGCTACCTGTATGGCATCCAAGGCGATCTCGAGGAAGCCACGCGTCTGCTCGAGAAGGGACACGCCATCTGCCGAGAGCGGGACGTCGCCATGATGACGCCGCTCTTGGCGTCGTACCTCGGGTGGGTGTACGCGCTCTCGTCGCGCGTGGAAGATGGGCTCGCGCTCATCCGCGCGGGCCTCGCTGGCATCGAACCCCTCGGGTTTCGCGTCTATGAGGCCCTCGGACAAGCCCAGCTCGCCGAGTCGCTGGTGATCGGAAACCGGCTCGACGAGGCGAGGCAAGCCGCCACGCGGGCGCTCGAGCTGTCGCGGGCGCGGGGCCAGCGCGCGTACGAGGCAAGCGCACTACGGATGCTGGGCGAGATCAACGCACGCCGGGATCCTCCCGACGCCGACGCGGCCGAAGACCGCTACCTCCAGGCGCTAGCCCTGGCGGATGACCTCGGCATGCGCCCCCTCGCGGCTCACTGTCACCTCGGTCTGGGAAGGCTCCAGCAGCTCAGCGGAACGGGCGAGCCGGCCCGCGAACACCTCGCTACCGCAAGGGCAATGTACCGCGAGATGGACATGAGCCTCTGGCTCGGGCAGATGGAGGCGGAGCGCGGCTAAACCCCTCTTGTCCTTCCCCATTCACCGGGGAACGCCGTCTGCGACGTTCCGGGAACGCCCCGCCATGTAGACGTAGTCGCATGCAGACGACCAGGCACGTGCGGCTATCGCGGGCAGGTCACGATGTGGACATGAAGTGGCGTGAACGCGCGGTGACACCCGAGCGCGCGGTACGGGGCATCCGCCACGGCGAACGCGTGTTCGTCGGCAGCGCCTGCGCGACACCGCGGACGCTCCTGCGGGCTCTCGAGGCCCAGGACCCGCCCCCTGCCGGCGTCCACCTCGTCCACTTCCTCACCGACGGCGCCATCCTCGATCGCGACGGACGTGCCCGGAGCTCGTTCCGCCATTGTGCGTTCTACCTCGGGCGCGACATGCTGCAGCTGAGCCTCTCCGACGGCGTCGACTACGTTCCGATGTCGCTGTCGGAGGTACCGCGCCTGCTGGAGAGTCGCCGGCTTACCTTCGATGTGGCGCTCGTTCAGGTGAGCCCCCCGGACGCCGCTGGTATGTGCAGCCTCGGCGTGTCGGTCGACATCACGCGAGCGGCGCTGCTGTCGGCGCGCCGCGTGATCGCCGAGATCAATCCCGCCATGCCGCGTACTGGGCCCCAGACCGAGGTCCCGCTCGACCGGTTCGACCAGATCGTGACGGTCGACGACCCGATCATCGAGTATCTTCACGAGCCGCTCGGTCAGACTGCCGAGCAGATCGCCCGATACGTCGCGCGCATCATCGAGGATGGGGCCACGCTCCAGATCGGCCTGGGGCGGGTCCCGAACGAGATGCTGCGGTTTCTCGGCGAGCGGCGTGACCTGGGGATCCATTCGGACGTCATCACCGAGCCCCTCGTCGATCTCGTGGAGCGAGGGATCGTGACCGGCGCCCGCAAGGGCTTGCACCAGGGTCGGATCGTCGCCAGCATGGCGATGGGCACGCGACGCCTCTACGACCTGCTCGATGGCAACCCGGACGTCATCTTCTACCCGATCGAGTACGTCAGCGACCCGGCGATCATTGCGGCGAACCGCGCCATGGTGTCGGTGACACAGGCGTTCGCCATCGACTTGACGGGTCAGGTCTGCTCCGACACCCGCGATGGCGCCCTCTATGGTGGGGTCGCCTCCCAGCCGGAATTTCACCGCGGCGCCATCCGCTCGCCGGGCGGCAAGGCGATCATCTGCCTCGCTTCGACGGCGGCCGATGGAAGCTCGGCCATCAGGCTTGCCTTACGCCCGGGTGAGGCTGTCACGATCCCGCGCGCGGACGTGCACTACGTTGTCACCGAATACGGAACGGCCTACCTGTTTGGACGGTCGCTCGCAGAGCGAGCGGTGGCGCTGATCGAGATCGCGCATCC
>DATGCY010000261.1:0-2846 GCA_035311385.1 Candidatus Methylomirabilota bacterium | reverse complement strand
CTTGCCGGGCGCTCCCCTCGGCCTCGTCGTGCCTCTTCTAGTGCGGGGGCAGCGAGGAGCGGAGCCCAGGGATCCAGCGCGTGAGCGTGGAGTCGTTGACGAGAATGGTCTCGTCGCGCACCGGGCCGGTGGAGACGAGTGAGATGCCCACCCCACACAGCTCGGCGAGCCGCTCCAGGTACTCGCGCGCCTTGGTCGGCAGCTCCTCGTAGTCCCGCATGCCCGCCGTCGAGGTCTGCCAGCCCGAGAGCTCCTCGTACACGGGCTCCGCCTCGTGCCAGATGCGTTCCTCCTCGGGGAAGTCCGTGAGGACGTCGTCGTCGTACTTGTAGCCGACGCAGACCTTCACGGTCGCGCAGGTATCGAGCACGTCGAGCTTGGTGATGGCGAGGGTGTCGAGGCCGTTGATGCGCGTGGCATAGCGCAGCCCCACCGCGTCGACCCAGCCGCAGCGGCGCGGGCGCCCGGTGACCGAGCCGAACTCGTTGCCGCGCATGCGCAGGAGATCCGCGATCTCGCCGCCGAGCTCGGTGGGGAACGGTCCGCCTCCCACGCGGGTGCAGTAGGCCTTGGAGATGCCGATGACGCCGTTGATCCGCGTGGGCGGTACCCCGGAGCCCGTGCAGGCACCGCCCGCCGTGGTGCTGGAAGACGTGATGAACGGATACGTCCCATGGTCGAGGTCGAGCATGGTCCCCTGCGCGCCCTCGAAGAGCACGGAGGAGCCCGCCTCCATCCACCGATGGATGAGGAGCGCGGTGTCCGTGATGTAGGGGGCGAGCCAGCCCGCGTAGCGGAGATAGGCGCTCAGGATGTTGTCCACCGTGAAGCTCTCCGCGTCGTAGATCTCGCGGAGCAGCCGGTTCTTCTGGGCCACGTTGTACTCGAGCTTCTCGCGGAGGAGCCGCTCGTCGAGGAGGTCGGCCATGCGGATGCCCACCCGCGCCGTCTTGTCCGCGTAGGCAGGGCCCACCCCCTTGCCGGTGGTGCCGATGCGGTGCTTGCCTGCCTTGGACTCGCTCGCGCGGTCCAACGCGGGGTGATACGGCATGATCACGTGCGCGTTCTTGGAGATGTAGAGGTTGCCGTCGAGGGAGACGCCGCGCTGGACGAGCGACTCCATCTCGTCAATCAGGGAGGCGGGGTTCACCACCACTCCGCAACCGATGATGTTGCGGCAGCCGGGATGAAGAATGCCCGAGGGAATCGTCTGGAGGACGAACTTCTCGCGTCCCACCACCACGGTATGACCGGCGTTGTTGCCGCCCTGATAGCGGACGACCACGTCGAAGTGCGGGGTGATCACGTCGACGACCTTCCCCTTGCCTTCATCACCCCACTGGGCACCCACGATCACGATGTTCGGCATGACGCCTACCTCCTGCTTCCCGTCTCGGGAAAGTATCGGGCGGGATCGGCCAGCACGTCGGCGACGCTGAGCCGTCGCTCCCCGGTCGCGCTCGCGAGATCCAGCACCCGCAGCTCGCTCGCGTCGCCCCCGGACTCGCCGATCACGATCACCCGGCGCGCGCGCAGATGCCTCGCATAGTCCAGCGAGTCGTCGAGACCACGGCTCAGGATGTCGCGCGCCACCGTCGCTCCCATGTCACGGAGCCGGCGAGACAGGGCGAGGGCGCTCGTCTTGTCGGCGGTGAAGTCGATGATGAAGAAGTCGGGGCCCGGCAGCGTGGCCACGACGCCCTGGCTCTCCATGGCGAGCAGGATCCGACCCACTTCGAAGGCGAAACCGGTGGCCGGACAGTCGTAGCCGAAGCGGGCCAGCATGTGGTCGTAACGGCCGCCCCCCGCCAGGGGCGCCCCCAGCCCGGACACGTAAGCTTCGAAGTGCACGCCCGAATAGTAGTCGAACCCGCTCACCTCACCCAGATCGAGGAGCACGGACTCCGCGAGGCCGTACACGGTGAGGAGCCGGTACACCTCGGCCAGGTTCTTGAGGGCCGCCTCCGAGCGCGGGTTCTTCACGAGGCGCTCCGCTCGATCGAGCACGTCGGCGCGGCCGTAGAGAGAGGGCAGGGCGAGGAGCAACTCGGCCGCCGCGGCGGGCGCGCCCAGGCCGGCCACGATGCGCTCGAGAGCGGAGAGGTCCTTGCGCCCGAGGGCGGAACGTAGCTCCGCCGAGCGGCCCTCGTCGAGCGCGAGATCCTCGAGGAGCCCGCGGAAGAACTCGGCCTGCCCCACGTCGAGCTGGAAGCGCTCGAGCCCGAGCGCGCGCAAGCTCTCCACCGTCATGGCGATGAGCTCGGCGTCGCCCTCGGGATTGGGCAGGCCGACCAGCTCCACTCCCGCCTGATGGAACTCGCGATAGCGCCCCACGTGCGGCTCGTCGTAGCGGAACACGTTGGTCACATACGCGAGGCGCAGCGGCTTGGGCTCCTCGCGCATGCGCGAGGCCACGATGCGCGCGATCTGCGGGGTGACGTCGGCGCGCAGGGCGAGGAGGCGACCGCTCTCACGATCGACCATCTTGAACATCCGCTCCTGGAGCTCCTGGTCCGTCCCCTGGGCGAGCACGTCGAAGTACTCATAGGCGGAGGTGACGATCTCGCGATAGCCCCACTTTCGGAACACGTTCCAGAGCTCCGCCTCTACCCGGCGCTTCTGCGCGGCCTCGTCGGGCAGATAGATCTTGGCGCCCTTAGGCAGCTGGGTGTGCTGAATCTTGCGCGGCATGACGGCCCCGCCTCCTACCGGCCGGCGAGCGCCGCGTCGAGGTGGACGAGGGTGTTCATGCGATGCACGGCCGTCCAGTCATCGCGGAACTCGAGCTCCGAGATGCCGGTGGGCGCGGAGTGAAGCGACCAGATCCGGTCGAGGCCGAGACCGAG
>DATGCY010000260.1:0-2907 GCA_035311385.1 Candidatus Methylomirabilota bacterium | reverse complement strand
GTAGATCATGAAAGGCCCCCTTGCCGGTTAGCGGTACGGCGGGTGCGGCGTGTCCACCGCGTAGGACTTGAGCAGCGGATGACCCTCCCAGTCGTGGGGCAGGAGAATGCGGCGCAGGTCCGGGTGTCCCTCGAAGCGGATGCCGAACATGTCGTAGCATTCGCGCTCCATCCAGTCGGCGCCGCGCCACACCGGACAGAGCGACGGGCAGCGCGTCTCCCCCGCTCCGAGCTTCACCTTCATGAACACGGCGAAGCCCGCGTCGAGGTTCTCCACACGCGCCACCACTTCCAGCCCCTGCTCCTTCCAGTCCACGGCGGAAAGGAAGGAGAAGTACACGCAGCCGAGCGTCTCCCGGGCGAAACGACCCGCCTCCAGCCACCGGTCGGTCGTGGTCTCCAGTACGAGGAGGGAGCCCTCTCCGCCGGCGGCGACCCCCAACCGCTCCTGGACGAGAGCGCGAGCCTGCGCGTGCGTCAGCACTCTAGTCGGTCTTCTCGGTGGGAGCCGCGCGCTGACCCGTCTGGCGGAAGTGGGCGATCTTCTCCTGGAGCTTGAGGAGTCCGTACAGAAGCGAGTCGGGCGGCGGCGGGCAGCCCGGTACGTACACGTCCACCGGAATGACGCGATCCACGCCCTTGACCACGTGATAGCCGTGGCGGAAGGGACCGCCCGAGTTGGCGCAGGAGCCCATGGACACCGCCCACTTCGGATCGGGCATCTGCTCGTAGATCCGCTCGAGCATGGGCGCCATCTTGATGGTGACGGTGCCGGAGACGATCATGAGATCGGAGTGGCGCGGAGAGGCGAAGGGGACCATGCCGAGCCGCTCCACGTCGAAGCGCGAGGCGAAGGTGGCCATCATCTCGATGGCGCAGCAGGCGAGGCCGAAGGTGACGGGCCACACCGAGGACTTGCGCGCCCAGTTGAGGAAGGCGTCGGCGACGGTGGTGACGATGAAGCCGCCGGGAAAGTTGTAGATCCCCTCTTCCACGCTCTCGAAGAGCCGGGAGTGCTTGTCACCCTCCGGACGCTCCTTGTGGAGCTTCTCCCACTCCTGGAGATCCTTGAACTCGGTCCAGATGGCGGGGGGAATTTGCGGAGTCGGCGCCTTTATTTCCATTCCAAGATGCCTTCACGAAGCGCGTAGAACCAGCCCAGTCCGAGGATGCCCATGAAGATCGCCATGATGCCGACCGCCGCCGGCCCCAGAGGCTTGAGCACCAGGGCCCACGGGAAGAGAAAGACGGCGAGGGCGTCGAAGACGATGAAGATGAGAGCGACCAGGTAGAAGCCCACGGGAAACTGCACCCACGCCGACCCGACGGGCTCGGCGCCGCATTCGTAGTTCTCCAGCTTGGGGAAGGTGGGACGGGAAGGCCGAAGCACGGAAGCCATCACGAGCGAGACCACGCCGAACGCCACGATGAGACCCAGAAAGATGATCACCGGCAGATACCCGGTCACGCACACCTCCTCACTCGGTCGAAAACCGCGCGGAGTATAGCACAGCCCACTGCGTCATTGTATCCACCGGAGCGCCTTTCCTGCGAGCGGAAAGAGCGCAGCGCGCGACGGCTCAGCGCGCGGGGACGATCCAGAGCGAGAGCACGTGCGTGCGCTCCGGGCCCTTGAAGCTCACCACGCGATCGGGCTTCCAGTCGGCCATGGGGAAATCGTGGGAGACGATTCGCGAGCCGGGTTTGAGCTGGGCGAGCAGCTTGGGGCGAAGCCGGGCATTCGCCTCCGCGCTCAGGTAAATCGTCACCACGGTGGCCTCGCTCAGGTCCGCCTCGAAAATGTCCTGCTGGACGAAGCGCACGCGATCGGACACCTTGGCGCGCCGCGCATTGCGCTCGGCCTGTGCCACCAGGTCTGGCTCGATCTCGAGCCCGACCCCGCGCGCCCCAAACTCCTGGGCGGCGGTGATCACGATGCGACCGTCTGACGAGCCTAAATCATAGACCACGTCACTCGGGGTCACCTGGGCGAGCCGGAGCATCTCGACCACCACGACCTGCGGCGTGCGCACGTCGGGTGCCACGCTCCCCGGCGCGCGCGCGCAACCGAGAACGACCGAGGCGATGAGGAGCAGAGAGCACGAGGGGACGAGACGTCGAGGCTGGAACCGCATCGCGGACCATCCTACCCGAACATCGCCTGGACCAGAGCGAGGACGTCGAGTGGATTCACGTCCGCGTGGCAGGGCGTGTACGCACATCCGGAGCTCTCGACGGCGCGAGTGCGCCGCGTTACGTGGCACTGTCGGGAGCGACCCTCAGCGGTGGCGGGACTTGGTCAGGTCGAGCAGCACGAGCGACCAGCCGATGGTGCGGAGCTGCTCGTCGATACCGAGACGCGTGCGGCGGTTGCGGCGGCGTCGATCGACGGCCGCTGATCCCTTACCCTGACGTCGCTCGCCCTCCCGGCGGTCCAAAACTACCTGGACGCTCTCGTGGCCGGCGAAGGCGCGCTTGATCTCCTCGTAGAGCTCCCGACGATGGCGGGCCACGATGAGGAGGTGCTTGGCGATGGCCATCTCCTCCTCAGCCGCTCGCCGAGGCGGCAGCTTCCGCACCGTCGCCTCGGGACGCAGCGTCTGCGACGCCGTCATGAGGTCGAGGAAGCGGGCGGCGGGGGTCCAGGTGCCGCTCCCGCAGGCGGGACAGCGCTGCGAGCCCAGCGTGAAGCACTCGTCGCAGTCGAGGCAGAGGGCGAGCTTTCTGAGGGGCAGATGGATGCCGGGCGCTACCACGTGATTGCGCTGGAGCATGTGAGCACGCACCTCCGGCCGGGCTACAAGCAAAACCCGCTCCATCTACCGGCCTCACGAAGAATCAATCACTTGGCGGATGGATCAATGGTTTGAAAAGCCAGAAATTGTCGGGGACCCAACAGAAATCGGAA
>DATGCY010000259.1:0-2047 GCA_035311385.1 Candidatus Methylomirabilota bacterium | reverse complement strand
TTGCCGTCGAGCACGCCCTTGATGATCTCGTCCACGTCGAGAGCGAGGGTGATGGCCTGGCGCACACGCTTGTCCGCCGTCGGTCCCTGATAGGGCCCGACCAGCTTGTTCTGGGTGTCGTACTGCGCGGTGTAGAACATGAGCTGGATGGTCCGCACGCTGGGCGCGGTGCTGAGATAGATCTTCGGATGGTTGGCGATGATGTTGGCCATGTGGGGCGGGATGTTCACTGCCACGTCGATCTCGCCGTTCTGGAGCGCGGCCACTCGCACCGCGTCGTCGGGAATGGGACGGAACACCACGTCCTTGATCTTGGCCGGCCCCCGCCAGTACTGCGGAAACGCTTCGAGGAGGATCTCCTCGTCCTTGGTCCAGCGCACGAGGCGATAGGGCCCGGTGCCGATGGGATTCTTCGAGATGAAGGCCGAGTCCTTCCCCGCGTAGGCCTTGGGCGGGTACATCGAGGCCTGGCGCTGGGTGAGGGCGACCACGAAGATGGGCCACGGCTTGGAGGTGTGCACTTTCACCGTGTAAGGATCGACGACCTCCACGCGGTCGATGGGCTTGAAGTTCGAGCTGCCGCGCATCGAGGGATCCTTCACGCGCTCCAGACTGTACTTCACAGAGTCGGCGTTGAAATCCTCGCCGTTGTGGAACTTGACGCCCTTGCGCAGCTTGATCTCCCACACCGTGGGCGCGAGGAGCTTCGGCAGTTCCGCGGCCAGGCCAGGAACGAGCTTGAGGTTCTGATCGCGCTCCACCAGGGTGTCGTACAGGTGGGCGGCGACGACGGACGCGGGGGTCTCCTGCTGGTTCATGGCATCGAGCGTGGACGGATCCACTCCCTGAGCGATCACCACCTTACCTTCGGAGGCACCCGCGCCTGGGACGGGCGCCGCGAGGACAATGAGCGCGACGGCGAGTGCCGCGCAGAGACGTATCCGGGCCATGTATGCCTCCTTGGGTGACGGATCTGTGTGGTACGACGAGCGGAACTACTCTATGGGCCGGGGCTCCGAGGTGTCAAGCGAGCGGGCCCGTTGCGCCCGCAGGTAGGCTACCGCCGCCTCCCGCGTGCTCACCACGCCCGTTGCCTGCGCCTCTCGTAGGAGGCCGAGGAGACGTCCCAGCTCCGGTCCCGGGCGGAGGTCGAGGGCCTCCATGGCTTGGCGGCCGTCGAGAAGCGGCTCCGCCGCCATGGCCACGGCTTCCTCGGCGTGGCCGGCCATCAGTTCGCGGAGCACGCGGCTTCCTGGCCCCTCCCAGATCGAGAGGGGCGAGTCGCCTCTCAGTGCCGCCCCGTCGGCCAGTGAGAGGAGCAGCAGGTCGAGCGCATCATCCCCCAGGTCCCTGAAGAGGCGATAGCGGGCCCGCCGGGTCACCTCTCCGGCGATGGCCAGGTGCATGGGGCGGAGATGATTCCGCACCAGCCGCTCCAGGGTGGAGGCGAGGCGGCCCGCCAGGCGCATCCGTACGGCGATGACACGCACCCTCTCTGCTCCGAGAGCGTCGTGGCCGAAGAAATGTGTCTTGCCCGCGTTCTCGCTGCGGGTCTCGGGCTTGGCCACATCGTGGAGCAGCGCCGACAGCTTGAGCGCCTCACGGCGCGTAGCGCCATCCCCGAGCGGCTCGGACAGATGCGAGGCGAATGCCTCACCCCACGGGTGGAGCGCCCCGGCCTCTGCGGCGAGTACGTCGGCAGCTTCCACCGCGCGGAGACTGTGCTCCCAGACATCGAAGCGATGCGGCTCCGACTGGGTCGTGGCCTTCATGGCATGCCGCTCAGGCAGAAGCATGCCCAGCACGCCCCAGTCGTCCAGCCGGCGCAGCCCCCGCGCCGACGCGGCCTCGGCAAGCATGCCGAGGACTTCGTCCCTCACGCGCTCCGCAGAGATGCTCTGGAGAGCTGGCGCCGCCCGCTTCGCCGCCGACGCCACTGCGGGATCAAGGGTCCACCCGGGCACGATGGCGAGGTGCGCCGCCCGCAAGACGCGGACCGCGTCCTCCTCCAGCGACTGCGGGGAGCAGAGCCGGACCATGCGGGCTT
>DATGCY010000258.1:0-32427 GCA_035311385.1 Candidatus Methylomirabilota bacterium | reverse complement strand
ACCCGCTCGGCGGCCGACGACTTGTCTCGGAGCTCGGAAAAGATGTCGCGACCGCCCGCGAGCTCGATGATCTCGGAGACCCAGCGAATCCCCGCGATGAGCGGATCGTGCCACTCCTCGAAGTACACCCGGGGCCGATCCGGCCATACGCTGGAGAACTCACGTACCTGCCGGATCTCGTCTCGCATGTCCTGGACAAGATCTCGCGCCTGGCGATCGAGGCCGAGAAGGCCGCCGACCATGACGATGACGTCGAGTACATCGTCCAGCGAGCGTGGATTGGAGCAGAAGACCGAGAGGCCGACTCGGATCAGCTCGGCGCTGACCTCGGCCTGGAGGTCCGAGAAGGCGAGAACAAGATCGGGCTCGAGCGCCTGGATCTTGTCCACGCGGAAGCTGGTGAACGCGCCAACCTTCGGCTTCTCACGAGCCTCCGGCGGCCGGTGCGCGGTCCCCGGCACGCCGACCACGCGCTCCCCGGCCCCCAGTGCGTAGCAGATTTCCACGTGCTCCGTGGAGAGGCAGACGATGCGCTGTGGATAGCCCGCCTCACTCTTGCCGTACACGGCGCCCTTTCGCAAAGCGCTGGCCACGCATCACTCGATGATCCTGTTCACCCGCGCCGTCATTCTGGTGGGACGGCGAGGCCGAGAGCCACGATACCGAACCTTCGCCCGCGGTCGGGCCGTCCCATCACGAAGCGGCGGGCTGGGGCAGCGCCCGGGACATCTGGTACGGCTCCATCGGTAGCGTCGACGCCTGTCCCAGGATCACCTCCTTGAGCAAGAGCCCCGTGATCGGCGCCAGCAGGATGCCGGAACGATAGTGCCCTGCCGCCACGAAGGCGCCTTCGAGATCGGGAACCGCGCCCAGATAGGGTACGTTGTCGTGCGAGTAAGGACGGAGACCCGTCCATGCCGTCACGAGATTCGCATCCCTCAGCCCAGGCATGAGCTCCAGGGCCTGTTGGACGAGAGTCCGCACCGCTTCCAGCTTGACCCGCCTGTCGTAGCCCACGTCCTCCATGGTGGCGCCGAGGAGGAGCGTGTTGTCGGCGCGAGGGTACAGGGAACCCGCGGCACTGACGAGGATCTCCCGGCTGGGCTGCGTGGCGACTTCGAGGAGCACGATGGTGCCCTTGATCGGCCTGATCGGCATCACCGCCATCTCGGGAGCGAGCTGCGATGCCCAACTCCCCGCCGCGTTCACCACGATGGGAGCCGAGATGCTCTCGCCACTGGCGAGGCCCACGCCGGCGACACGGTCGCCGCTTCGGGCGAGGCCAGCCGCCGCCGAGCATTCGCGGATGTCCACACCGAGCCGGCGAACCGCTTCCTCGAGCGCCTTCAGCAGGCGCGGGGGGCGAACCTGGGCGACCTCGGGGAAGAGAAGCGCACCGCGCACGGGAAGCTCGGGCGCCAGGGCCGGCTGCCGTTTCCGCACGCTCGTCTCGTCCAACCACTCGACGGCGTAGCCCGCGGTGCGCTGCCAGGCCGCCCGCTCCCTCGCCTCGCGCACCTCTGCGTCCTCGACGTACAGCTCCAGCAGGCCAGAGCGCCAGAAACCTGTCTCGGCGGCGGTCAGCTCCCCGAGCCCGCGGATCCATTCCTCGTACATCCGGGCGCTGGTCCGGGTCAGCTCCAGTCGGGGTCCTGGCCGATTGCTGCTCCCTTGGAACGAAAGGTATCCCGCTGCCGCCCACGACGCTTCGCGCCCCAACCTGGCGCGCTCGACGAGCGTGACGGCCAACTTCTCGCGGGCGAGAGAGTACGCGACGGCGAGGCCGATCACGCCGCCGCCGACCACGACGGCGTCGGCGGATCGCCTCATGGGCCGACGTTCCGAGCGGCACGACAAAAGGCCGGCGTGGCCTGCGTCACGGTTCGCCGCTACTTCGCGCCGTCGAAGAGCTCGGTCTTGTTGATGCCTCGTTGGAAAGACAGATAGGCATCCTTGCTCAGCCGCGGCTTGAACTCCGCGATGATGCTCTTGGCCGTTTTGGCGCCGTCCCAGAGCATGTCCACCGCCATGAGAGCGAGCTGCTTGGCGTTCTCCACGTAGGCGAGCTTGGGATCAGTGATGCGGTAGTCGGCCCCGTGGCCGCTGCCCGAGGCGCCGCTGATGTACGGATGGAGCGTCGGCATGATGTGCGAGATGTCGCCCATGTCCGTGGAGCCGCTGCGATGGCCCATCTGGGTCACGTTGTCGGCACCGAGCTGCGCGGAGGCGTTGGCCACGAAGTACTTGCTCATCCCGTCGTGGTTGAAGAGCGGCAGGTAACCCGGCAGCGTTTCGATCTCGACCTGGGCCCCCAGGGCCAGCGCGCCCGCCTTGAGGGCGCGATCCACCCGGACGTTGGCGTCCAGGATAGCCTCCACGCTCTTGCCGCGCACGTAGGTCTCGATGCGCACCTCGCCGGGAATCACGTTCACCTGGCTTCCCCCGTGCGTAATGATCGGATGCACACGGATGGAGTCCTCGTCGCGGAACGTCTCGCGGATGGCGTTGATGGCGCTGAGTCCGATCTGAGCCGCGTACAGCGCGTTGATGCCCAGGTGCGGCGCTCCGCCCGCGTGGGACGCGCGACCGATGTAGCGCACGGTCTTCACGATGCAGCCGTTGTTCGACGCGGCCACCCCTGCCTTGCGGTACTCCTCCTGAGGCGTGAGGTGAATCATCATGGCCATGTCCACGTCGTCGAAGTGACCGAGACGGAGAAGCTCGGGCTTGCCCCCGAGGAACTCGAGCTTCCCTGCCCGCGCCTGCTCCACGCGCCAGGCGACGTCGCCGTACTCCTCGGCGGGCACCGCGAAGAATACGACGCGCCCGGCCAGGTGGTCGAAGGCCTTGGCGCCCATCAGCCCCATGGCCGCGCCCAGCATGCTCGCGACCTGGGCATTGTGACCACAGGCATGGGCCGCGCCCGTCTGAGGATCGGCCACGGGATGCCCCGCGACGACGAGCCCGTCCAACTCGCCTAGGAGGGCGAAGGTGGGCCCCTCGCCCTTGCCCCCTGCCTCGGCGCGCACGCCGGTGATGGCCAGGCCGCTCTTCGGCGAGAGCCCGATGTCGCGCATGGTCTCTTCGACCAGCTTCGCGGTCTTGAACTCCTTGAAGCCGAGCTCCGGGTTCTGGCGGATCGTTTCGCCGACGGTGACGATCTTCTCGCTCTGGCGGTCGATGGCCTCGCAGACTGCGCGCTTGACGTCGTCGAGTGTGGGCATCACGTCTCCTTTGTGATGGGTCGTTGCGGACGTTGCGGGTGAGTCGAGGCCATCACGCCCGGCCAAGGGCAGCGAGGAACTCCTTGACAGCATCTCCCGGTCGCAACGCGCCGAGGATGGCGCCGATCACTGCCACACCGGCCGCGCCCGCTCCCTGCACCTCGCCGACATGGCGCGGGGTGATGCCGCCTACCGCGAGCACGGGCAGCCCCACCGCGGAGGCGACGCGCTCGAGGGCGGCCAGCCCCTGGGGTGGGCCATACTGTCGCTTAGACGGCGTGTCGTAGACAGGGCCGAAGATGACGAAGTCCGCCCCGTCCGTCTCTGCGGCGCGCGCCTCGGCGAGCGAGTGCACGGAGGCGCCGATCAGAAAGCCGCTCGGACAGATCGAGCGCAGCGTTGCCACGGGGAGCGAAGTGCCCGTACGCTGCACGCCCTCCGCCCCCACCGCGACGGCTACGTCCGATCGATCGTTGACGAGCAGGCGCGCGCCGTGCCGGCGCGTCGACTCACGCAGCCTCTCGGCCAGCCCGAGGAGCTCGCGCACCGCCATGTCCTTCTCGCGAAGCTGCACGGCGCGCAGGCCCGCCTGGAGGCAGCTCTCCACGGCTTCCTCGAGCGGCGCCGACCCCTGCGAGCGATCGGTGACGAGGCAGAGCGAGAAGCCTAGCTGGTCGACCAATCCGGCACGCCCTCGATGGGCGATGACGCCGTGGCGTAGAGCTTCTTGCCGATGCGTCCCGCCTTGAAGGCGAGCCGCCCCGCCTCGATGGCGAGCTTCATGGCCGTGGCCATGGCCACGGGATCCTTGGCCCCCGCGATGGCGGTGTTCATGAGCACGCCGTCGCAACCGAGCTCCATGGCGATGGCGGCGTCCGAGGCCGTGCCCACCCCCGCGTCCACGATCACCGGCACCGTCACCGTCTCCAGGACGATCTTGATGTTGTACGGGTTGCGAATGCCGAGGCCGGACCCGATGGGCGCGCCCAGCGGCATGACCGCGGCCGCTCCCGCGTCCTCGAGCTTCTTGGCGAGCACGGGGTCGTCGTTGGTATAGGGCAGGACGCTGAAGCCCTCGCGGGCGAGGGTGCGAGTCGCCTCGAGCAACCCCTCCGCGTCGGGAAAGAGCGTGCGCGAGTCGCCGATGACCTCGAGCTTGACCAGGCTGCCCAGCCCAGCCTCCCGGGCGAGATAACAGGTGCGTACAGCCTCATCGGCGGTGTAGCAGCCCGCGGTGTTCGGAAGCAGCGTGTACTTCTTCGTGTCGATGTAGTCGAGGAGCGACTCCCCCTGCCCGGGCAGGTTCACCCGGCGCACCGCCACCGTCACGATCTCCGCTCCCGAGGCGTCGATGGCCTCGCGCATGTTCTCGAACGACGGGTACTTCCCGGTGCCGACGATGAGCCGCGACTTGTATTCCTTACCGCCCAGCCATAGTGATGTGTCGTACATGCTGTCTCCTCCTCTGCACCCTGGAGCCCTCTCCCCTCTGGGACAGGGTTTGGCTAGCCGCCCCCCATGGGTCGCACGATCTCGATCTTGTCCCCGCTCTTGAGGCGCGTCTCGGCGTACTGCGTCTTGGGCGTGATCTCACGGTTGATGGCCACCGCCGTGTACTCGCGCTTGACCTTGAGATGGTCGAGGAGCCCGTCGATGCTGAGCCCGTCGGGGAGCTCGACCTCGTTGCCGTTGACGCTGACGACCATAAAAAAACCGCACCTCGTCGGGTGCGGTAGCTAGACACTCAAGTCTCGCGTCGCTTTCCCTTCGCTGGAATTACCCAGTGCAGGTTCGAGGGGTCCCGGGCCGCACCCGGTTCTCAGGAGACCTCCCCCAGCGCCGCGTGCCGGATTATACCCCAGCGTCGAGCTGGGTGGCGAGAGCGGCCGGCTCTGTCACGGGGAGCTGGCAGACGTAGCGACGGCAGACATAGACGGTGGGCTTGCCATCGACGGCAGGGCGCTCCGCGAGGAGGGGCAGACCGGCGGCGGCGGCCGATCCCGCGGTCGCCGCGACGACCAGGCGATTCGGCCGGAACCCCTGGAACGTGGTGGCGATCAGCGACCGGGCGTCGGCGCCCTCCGGCCAGACGAGCGCGACCTCGGCGACGGGGCCCAGGTGGAAGTCGAGCGCGGACAGATAGCGTCCGAAGCCGGAGGGGTAGCGCGTCATCAGGTCGGCCATCGGCCGCAGCGCCTTCCCCGCGATCGTCTCGTAGCGCTCCTCACCGAAGAAGACGGCCAGTCTCAACAGCCAGTCGATGGCCACGGAGGTGCCGCAGGGCACCGCGTTGTCGAAGAGGTTCCGCGGCCGGACCACGAGCGCGTCGTGGTCGCGGCCGGTGTCGTAGAACACGCCGTCGCCGTCGTCCCAGAAAAGCTCGAGCGCTTGCTCCGCGAGCTGCCGTGACTCGTCGAGCCAGCGCCGGTCGAAGGTCGCCTCGTACAGCGCGAGCAAGCCCACCCCGACCATGGCGTGGTCCTCGAGGTAGCCCTTGATCTTCGCCTGGCCGTCCTTCCATGAGCGAAGCAGCCGGCCGTTCGGCTTCATCTGGGTCAGCAGGAAGCCCGCATTCTTGACGGCGGCGTCGAGGTACTCGCCGCGCTCCAGCACGCGTCCCGCCTCCGCGAAGGCGGCGAGGGCGAGACCGTTCCACGAGGCGAGGACCTTGTCGTCGAGGCCGGGATGCACGCGCCGCTCACGCGCGGCGTACAGCCGCGCGCGCGCTCTCCCGATCAGTTCCACGAGGCGCTCCTCGCTGATGCCGAGCGACTCCCTGGCGACCTCGGAAGGCTCGCGGGGGACGTGGAGGATGCTGTGCCCCTCGAAGTTCGGGCCGCGGTCCACGCCCCAGTACGCGAGCGCGGCGCGGCTCATTTCGGCGTCAGCGAGCGCGGTGGTGATCTCCTCGGGAGACCACACGAAAAACTTGCCCTCGACGCCTTCGGAGTCGGCGTCCTGGGTGGAGAAGAAGCCGCCGGAGGCGTGCGTCATCTCACGCAGGATGTAGTCGAGCGTCTCCTCAGAGATGCGCCGGAACTCTGCATCACCCGTGGCGAGCCACCCGTGGAGGTACAAAGAGGCGAGCTGGGCGTTGTCGTAGAGCATCTTTTCGAAGTGCGGCACCAACCACTGGCCGTCCACGGAGTAGCGGTGGAAGCCACCCCCGATCTGGTCGTACATGCCTCCCCGCGCCATCTTGGTCAGGGTCAGGTCGACCATGTCCAGGGCCTGTACGCTCCCCGACCGCTTCCAGTACCTGAGGAGGAACTCCCAGTTCATGGGCTGGGGAAATTTCGGAGCGCGCTCCAGGCC
The DNA here is from genome assembly GCA_035311385.1 of Candidatus Methylomirabilota bacterium. Classification (GTDB taxonomy): domain Bacteria; phylum Methylomirabilota; class Methylomirabilia; order Rokubacteriales; family CSP1-6; genus AR37. The sequence continues at coordinate 25,888 of DATGCY010000258.1, read as the reverse complement.
GCCCTCTCGGGGATCGAACTCGGCGGCCATGCTCTGGTAGGCGGACAGGAGCACCGCGTCCGTGAGCAACGAGGCCGAGTTGCGCAGACGCTCGCTCTGGCGCATCTGCTCGAGGAGCTGTTGGCCGGCCTGCACCACCTCGCCCCGTCGTCCGCGATAAGCCTCGGCCACTCCCTGAAGGAGCCGCGGAAAGGCCGGCATGCCGTGGCGGTCTTCAGGCGGGAAGTACGTGCCGCCGTAGAAAGGGACGCCGTCCGGCGTGAGGAACACCGTCATGGGCCAGCCTCCGTGCCCCGTCATGGCCTGCACGGCCTGCATGTAGATCTGGTCCACGTCGGGTCGTTCCTCGCGGTCCACCTTGATGTTCACGAAGAGCTCGTTCATGAGCGCCGCGATTGCCTCGTTCTCGAAGGACTCGCGCTCCATGACGTGACACCAGTGACAGGCGGAGTAGCCGACGGAGAGGAGCACTGGCTTGTCTTCGGCGCGCGCCCGCTCCAGCGCCTCGGGCCCCCACGGATACCAATCCACGGGATTGTGGCGATGCTGGAGGAGGTAGGGGCTCGTCTCTTGGGCGAGACGATTCGTGTGGCGGATCTCGCTCACGAGCGCGAAGCGCTCACGGCAAGGTCACGAAGGGCAGCGCAGACACGCGAGCGTTCACCAACCGGTCGCTCACCTTGAGAGACACCGCCGAGCCAGGCTCGAAGTGCTCGCGGCGAACGTAGCCGAGCGCGATGGGCTTGCCGAGGGCCAGGGAGCGCACCGCGGAGGTGACGCGCCCGATCTCCTTGTCGCCCGCGAGCACGGGCGTGCCGGCGGAGGGGACGTCGTCGCCCTCGAGCACGAAGCCCGAGAGACCCCGGTTGATGTGCCCCCGGTACTTGACCCGCGCCACTGTCTCCTGGCCGATGTAGCACCCCTTGGTGTAGGAGACGAGCGTGTCGAGCCTCGTCTCCGGCAGGATCACCGTCTCGTCGACGTCCTGTCCATACCGCGCGATCCCCGCCTCGACGCGGAGGATCTCCGCCGCCTCCGCGCCCACCGGCACCGCGCCGGCATCGCGCAATGCCGTCCAGAGCCTGACGGCATGATCGGGGGAGGTCCAGCAGTGGAAGCCCGGGGTGACCGCTTCCGTCCGGTTGATGACCCGCACCGGAGCGCCGCCCACGGAGACCTCCGTGTGAGCGTAGGACGCCAGGTCGGGCGAGGCTCCCGTTACCAGCCCGAGCACGTCCGCCGCCTTCGGCCCCTGCACCGCTATCACGGCGAATGCCTCGTCGGCCGCCTCGAAGTACGCCTTCTCGGAGATCAGGAACTTGTCTATCGCCTGAAGGAACTTCTCCGTGGAGCCCGGGGGCAGCTCGAGCAGGATGCTTTCCTCGAGGACGTAGACGGCCAGGAGCGAGACCACCTTGCCGTGGGCGTCGAGAAACGCAGCTGGGCAGCCCTGCCCGGGCTTGAGCCCCTTGACATCGTTCGAGAGCATCCCCTGGAGAAAGGCGGTACGGTCTCGCCCGGTCACCGTGGCCTTGCCGACCGCGCAGCGATCGATGAGCCCGCCGCCCGTCATCACCGCCCGATGCTCCGCGGCCACGTCACCGTAGTCGGCGGGCTCCCACCATCCGGCGCTGTCCCGGAGCCGGGCGCCCTCGGTGCGGTGCAATTCGGTCAGGGCAAGGTCGATGGACACGGCCCCATTGTGACGTGCTTCGTGGGGAAGTCAACTTGCGAGGCGCTGAGCTCTCGGACACAATGGCCGCCGTGAAACTCCCTGACGCGAGGACGAAGCAGGCCTTCCACCGCCGCCTCCTCGGCTGGTACGCTCGCCACGGTCGCGATCTGCCGTGGCGTCGCACACGCGAGCCCTACCGCGTACTCGTCTCGGAGATCATGCTCCAGCAGACGCAGGTGGACCGGGTCATCCCCAAGTATCACGAGTTCCTCTCACGCTATCCCACCTTCGCGGAGCTCGCACACGCCAGCGCGCGGGAGGTGACCAGGACCTGGCGGCCCCTCGGCTATTACCGTCGCGCTCGCAGCCTGCACGGCATCGCACGCGAGACGATGGCCCGCTACGCGGGGAGGCTCCCCGACGATGGCGCCGTCCTCCGGAGCATGACGGGGATCGGCCGCTACACGGCGGGAGCCATCCTCGCCTTCGCCCACAACCAGGACGCCGCCCTCGTGGACACCAACGTGCGCCGCGTCCTCGGCCGCATCTTCCTTGGCCCTCGCCGGCTCAAGAAGCTTCGCGGCCACAAGACCATCTGGGAGCTCGCGGAATCTCTCGTTCCCGCGGGGCACGCCTATGACTACAATCAGGCCCTCATGGACTTCGGCGCCACCTGGTGCACGGCGCGGAAGCCGCGGTGTTCTCCCTGTCCCATGAAGGCCTTCTGCAGGAGCGTCGATCATGGCAGCGCTTGACGGCAAGGTCGCCATCGTCGCGGGCGGCGGCACGGGCATCGGCCGTGCCACCGCGGAGCTCTTCGCGAGCGAGGAGGCGCAGGTGGTCGTCTTCGGACGTCGGTCCGAACCGCTCGCGGAGACGGTCACTGCCATCACGAAGGCCGGCGGCACCGCCATCGCGGTGAGCGGCGACGTGGGCAGCGAAGCCGACGTGGCGAAGCTGGTGGAGACCGCCCGCAGCGAGTACGGCGGGGTAGACGTCCTCGTGAATTCCGCGGCGGTGCGCCTGCGCTCGCCCCTGCTCGAGATCAGCGCGGCCGACTTCGCGGAAGTGCTTCGGATCAACCTCGTGGGCGCCTTCGTGCTGACCAAGACGGTGGCCCCCCTCATGCGCGAGCGCGGCCACGGCAGCATCATCCACATCGGCTCTGCCCTCGGCACGGTGGCCGCACCCGACTTCTCGCCCTACGTCGCCTCCAAGGGTGGGCTCAATCAGCTCGCGCGCGCCGCGGCGGTGGAGTTGATTCAGGACGAGATCCGGGTCAATGTGATCGCTCCCGGCACCATCGATACCGCCATTGGGATGGGCGTGCCGGAGTTCCGGCGGCATCTCCTGAAGCACCGCATCCCCATCGGCCGCGCCGGCCACGTGGACGATATCGCCCAAGCCTGCCTCTACCTCGCCTCCGATGCCTCCCGCTACGTGACGGGCGCCATCATTCCCATCGATGGCGGGTGGACGGCCTCCTAGCCGACCCGTGGCCGTGGTCGTCGATGTGGTTGCCGCGGTGATCGAGCGCGACGGCTGCTATCTCATCACCCGTAGGCTCGAAGGCACGCACCTGGCGGGGCTCTGGGAGTTCCCCGGCGGGAAGATCGGCTCCGCGGAGGGGCCCGAGACGGCTCTCCGGCGCGAGCTCAAGGAAGAGCTCGGCGTGGATGCCACGGTGGGCGGCCTGGTCGAGGCGGTGACCTGGACCTACCCGGAGAAGACGGTACGCATCCTCTTCTTCAACTGCGCGCTCCACGGCGACCCGCGTCCCCAAGAGGGGCAAGAGATGCGCTGGGCCGAGGGCTCCACGCTGTCGACGTATGCGTTCCCTGAAGCCGATCATCAGCTCGTGGAGCGCCTCTCACACGCGTCTGATCGACCTTGACGGCAGCTCGCCCGCCCGCATACGATGCGGGGGCGTGACCCCCACGACTATCTCCGGAGGACACTGACCATGCTCAAGGCCTTCAAAACCGTTGTGCTTGCCGCCGTCGCGGCCATCGCGCTGGCCGCGCCCTCTTTCGCGCAAGCGCCGATCAAGATCGGCGTGCTCACCCCACTGTCGCCTCCCGGCGACGCCGGCGCCGGACAGCTCATCGTCCGCGGAGCCAAGATGGGCGTGGAGGAACTCAACGCGCAGGGCGGCATCCTCGGCGGCCGCAAGATCGAGCTCGTCATCGAGGACGACGCGGGTACACCGGAGAAAGGTGTCGCGGGCCTTCGCAAGCTCGCCTCGCAGGACAAGGTGGTCGCGGTCATCGGCCAGTTCCACAGCTCGGTGATGGAGGCAACCCAGGATCTCGCCGAGCAGCTCAAGGTGCCGGTCTTCTCGACGCAGGCTTCGGCCAAGAAGCTCACCGAGAAGCACCTCACCTACACCTTCCGCACCCACGTCATCGACCCCGACCGCGTCGCCCTCTGGAACAAGTGGATCACCCAGCAGGGCTTCAAGCGGGTGGCCATCCTCGCCGAGAACACCGACTACGGCATTGGCCTGGCCGAGGAGACCAAGAGGCAGTTCGCGGCGTCGAATATAAAGGCCGAGCTCAAGAGCATCATCTTCGACCGGGCGGTGGTCGACCTCACGCCGCAGGTCCTCGAGATCAAGAACTGGAAGCCGGACCTCCTCATCAACGTCGGCCTCGGCACCCAGATGTACATCATCATCAAGCAGGCCTTCGATGTGGGCCTGACCCCGGCCACGCCCACCCTGATCTCCTACGACGCGCCGGCGCGGGCGGAGTACTGGAAGAACGTGGGGGAGAAGGGAGCCTACGCCGCCTTCATCGTCTACTACCACCCGACCATGAAGCTCACTCCGCGCGGGGAGGCCTTCCGCACTCGCTACCTCGACCAGTTCAAGGAGCAGCCGGTCTACGGCGCCCTCAACGCCTACGCCCAAGTCATGCTCCTCGCGGACGCCATGACCGCGGCCAAGAGCGACAAGACGGACGATCTCCTCAAGTCGCTTCTCAGCAACAAGTTCGTGGGTTGGAACGGCACCATCTCCTTCACCCACGGCGAGGGGCCGTACTGGCAGCAGTGGAGCCCGCCCATCCTGTTCCTGCAATACACCAAGCCGGAGCAGCCCTTCACCGAGGCAAAGATCATCTTCCCGCCCGATCTCAAGACGGGCGACCTGATGATGGCGCCCAAGCGCTGAGCCGGCCCGGAGGGTGGACGCCTATCTCCTCTCGCAGTACGTGCTGTCGGGGCTCGTCATCGGCGCCATTTACAGCCTGATGGCGCTGGGGATCACCTTCATCTACGGCATCATGAAGATGATCAACTGGTCGATGGGCGAGTTCTACATGATCGGCAGCTACGTGCAGTACGCGCTGCTCGCCACCGTGCTGGGCTGGGGCCTGTGGTGGCTCGCCCTGCCGGTGGCCATGCTTTCTGTGTTTCTGCTGGGAGTGGTTGTGCAGCGCTTCCTCCTCCGCCCGATGTACGCGGGCGGGGTCGAGCGCCGGGATGAGTACGCCACCATCATCACCATCGCCCTCATGGTGCTGTTCCGGAACCTCGCCATCGTGATCGGGGGACCGAACCAGTTCTCGCCGAGGGACTACGCGCGCGCCACCACCCTCCTTACCCTGCCCATCTCCGGCAATCGCCTGGTGGGGCTGGTCGGCACGGTGGTGCTGCTCCTGCTCTTCTACGTTCTTACGCGCCGGACGTGGATCGGTCGGGCGTTTCGCGGCGCCGCTCAGAACCGCGTAGGCATCCAGACGGCAGGCGTCGACGTGCTCCGTCTGGACATGCTCGCCTTCGGCGTCGGAGTGGCCCTGGCCGCCGCCGCAGGCGCGCTCCTCGCACCCGACTTCCTCGTGTTCCCCGAGAACGGCGCCATCACCACCTTCAAGGGCTTCGAGATCATCGTCATCGGTGGGCTCGGCTCACTGCTCGGCAGCGTGGTGGGCGGACTCCTGCTCGGGCTCATCGAAGCGCTGGGCTCCGTCTTCCTTTCCCCCGCCTACAAGGATCTCTACGGCTTCCTGCTCCTCCTGGGCCTCCTTGCCTTCCGGCCCACCGGCCTCTTCGGAGAGCGCGAGCGGACGGTCTGAGGGCTACCGTCAGTCTTCTGGCCGGCTGACGGGCAGGAGCGGAGCGAGCACGGGCATGCGTCGCGTGAGGGCGCGCCGCGCGGCCAGGCAGAGGCCGAGCAGCCCCGACGGGTAGGCGCGCGCGACCACGAGGACGAGAAGGGCGAAGAGCACCATTCGGATCTCACCCCAGCCACGGAGCTCCTCGGCGAGGAGCTCGATGAAGACGGCGCCCAGCACGGGTCCGCTGAAGGTCCGGAAGCCTCCCGCGATCACCATGATGATGATCATGGCCATCTCGTTGAACTTCATGGGCGTGGGGGAGAGCAGGCCGATGTAGTGACCCTGGAAGCCTCCCGCCACCGCCGCGAAGACGGCGGAGATCACGAACGCCGCCCGCTTCCACTTGAAGGTGTCGAGCCCCATGACGCCGGCCGCTTCCTCGTCGTCGCGGATGGCACGCAGATAGGCGCCCACGCGCGAGTGCACGATCTGCCAGATCACGAGCAGGCAGACGAGGGTGAGAGCGAGGAAGAGGTAGTAGTAGGGCGTGGGCTGGGCGGTGCCGAAGAGGTACGCCGTCTTGAGCCCGAGATCGCCGCGGGTGATCGGATACTCCACGGCCACGAGGAGCCTCACGGACTCCGCGAAGGCCCACGTCGCCAGCGCGAGATAGATGGCGCGCATGCGCAAGCAGAGGGTGCCGAGGCCGTAGCCTGCGACGGCGGCCACCACCACCCCCGCCCCGATGCCCGCCAGCACGGGCACGCCCGCGTAGAGGCTCAGCAGCGCGGAGGTGTAGGCTCCGATGCCCGCGAATGTGTGATGGGCGAGGGAGAACTGCCCCGCGTAGCCGGCGAGGAGGTTCCAGCTCGCGGCGAGGATGACGTAATAGAGGCTGATGATGAAGATGTGCGTGTGGTAGTCGGACACGGCCAAGGGCAGCCACGACAGCGCGGCGAAGGCGACGAGCGACCACACGATGCGGCGGGCGAGGGGCGACATCGCCTCAGGCACCCAGCAGCGCATCGCGCACGATGGCGTGGAGCTGGTCGGCGAAGTCGTGCCGCGTGCCCTGCCGGCGCACTTCGCCGCGCTCGATCATGTAGAGGTAGTCGGAGACCTGCACCGCCTTGTTGATGTTCTGATCCACGAGGAGGATGGTCACACCCTGGTCGCGTACGGTGAGGAGCTGCGCATACACCTGCTCCACGATGCGCGGGGCCAGCCCCGCCGAGGGCTCGTCCACGAGGAGGAGGGTCGGCTCTGTCACCAGCTCCTTGGCGAGGGAAAGCATCTTGGCCTCACCGCCGGAGAGCGTGGTGGCGCGGCGGCGGCGCTTCTCGCGCAGGCGGGGAAAGGCCGCGTAGGCGCTTTCCAGCCGTTCCGCCACCCGCGCCCCGTCGCGCCGTATCACCCAGCCGCCGAGCTGGAGGTTCTCCTCCACGGTGAGCTGGGGGAAGATGTTGGCGCCCTGGGGCACGTAGCTGATGCCGAGCCGCTTGATCTCGAAGGGCGCGAGCGCATTGATCGGGCGGCCGTCGAAGCTGATGGAGCCGCGCCGCGGATGGAGGAAGCCGAAGATCGTCTTGAGGAGTGTCGACTTCCCTGCCCCGTTGGGTCCGATCACGCCGGTGATGGAGCCGGGCTTCACCTCGAGCGTGATGTTGCCGAGGATGTCGATGCCCTCGACGTAGCCGGCCGCCACGTGCTCGAGCCCCAGATGCGCCATCAGGTCCCCAGGTACGCCTCGAGGACGACGGGATCGTTGGCCACTTCCTCGAGAGTCCCCTCGGCGATGCGGCGGCCATCGTCCATCACGGTGACGCGCTGGCAGAGGCGCCGCAGCTCCGCCATCTCGTGGGAGACGATGAGGAAAGTCACCGACTCCTCGCGGTTCATGCGAAGGATGGCCTCCATGATGATGTCGCGGATGGTCGGGTGCACGCCCGCGAACGGCTCGTCCATGAGGATCACGTGTAGCGGCTGGACCATGAGAGCGCGGGCGATCTGCACGAGCATGCTCTGGCCTCCCGAGAGCTCGCGCGCCTGCGCATGGCGCATCCGATCGAGGGTGACGAAGTCGAGGAGCCGGCGCCCGCGCTCGCGGATCTCCGCCAGAGGCCGCCTGCTCCCGCGGTCGAGGGCGGCCAGGGCCGGGAGCAGCACGTTCTCCAGCACCGTCATGTGGCCGAAGAGCTTCGAGATCTGGAAGGTCCGCGCCACCCCGCACGCCGTGATCTGGTGCGGGCGGAGCCGGTCCGTCCGCTGGCCGCAGAGGTGAATCTCGCCGCCGTCGGGGCGGTAGAGTCCCGAGAGCACGTTCACCGTGGTGGTCTTGCCCGAGCCGTTGGGGCCGATGAGCCCGCGGATTTGGCCGCGCGGCACCGCCATGGAGAGCCCGTCCACGGCCATGAGGCCCCCGAAGCGCTTGGTCAGCCCGCGCGTCTCCAGCACGAGGTCGCCGGAGGCCGTCGCGCTCACCGCTTCCGCGTCCATTCCTTGAGGGCGATCTCGTCAACCTCGACGCCGAGCCCGGGCCCGTCGAGTGCTACGATGGCGCCGTCCTCGTAGCGAACGGGCTCGCGAACCACGTCGCCGGTGAGGAGCAGCGGCCCGAAGAGCTCGCACCCCCACGTCACGGGGGCTGCCGACACCGCCACGTGCAGGTAGGCCGCAGTGCCCAGCGACGTCTCGATCATGCAGCCCACGTAGCAACCCATGCCCGCGGCCTCGGCGATGCGGGCAATGGCCATGCTCCCGGAAAGTCCCGCCGACTTGGTCAGCTTGAGACCGAGGATGCTCACCCCGCCCAGTCGCGCGATGGCGAGGGCGTCCTGGGGCGAGAAGCACGACTCGTCGGCCATGAGGGGCACGTCCACCCGGCGGCCGATCTCCGCCATGCCCTCGAGGTCCCACCGCGGCACGGGCTGCTCCACGAAGTCGATGCCATACGGGGTGATGGCGCGGATGGCCTTGAGCGCGGTCGGCCGATCCCAGCCCTGGTTGGCGTCCACGCGTAGGGACATGTTTGGCCCGAGCGCCTCCCGCAGCCGGTGGATCCGCTCCACGTCCTCCGCCACCGGTCGCGCGGCCGTCTTGATCTTGAAGATGCGATGGCCACGCGCGACCTTGGCCCGCGCTTCCTCGATCTCCGCGTCGGGATCGGCCACGGCGAGAGACCACGACAGGGGTACGCGGTCCCGCACCCGTCCGCCCAGGAGGCGGTGGACGGGCACCCCGAGGGCGCGGCCGTTCAAATCCCACAGCGCCATTTCCACGGCGGCACGCGCGAAGGGATTGCCCTGCACCCGCCGCGCCATCTCGCGCGCCAGCGGCTCGATACCCGAGGCGTCGCGCCCGACGAGCCACGGCGCAAGGTAGCGCTCGATGATGGCGGCCACGGACTCCGAGGACTCCTCGCTCCAGGTGGGCCCGCCGAGGCAGGCCGCCTCGCCCCAGCCCACGAGGCCGTCCACCGTCTCGAGGCGCACGAAGGCGAAGTTCACCGCCTCCAGGATGGTGAACGACATCTTGTGCGGACGCGCCACCGGGATGTCGGCCTGGATCACCCGCACGCTGGCGATCTTCATGCGGCCGTCTCCTCGGGAATCGCAGCGCTCCCGTCCAGAAGATGTTGGCGTCGGCGTGGACGCGCCCGACGGGAACCGGCCGGGCGGCGATGGGCCACTATCTCCGCTGCTCGCGCGGCCGTCAAGCACCAACTCCGCGGATGACGCGCGGCCGTGCCCCAGGAACGCTGCCCGGGCGCGGGCGGCGTCAGGGCGCTGACACGAGCATCGAGGTGGAAAAAGCGGACGCCTTCTCCTTCACGCCGGTCGCGGCGCGGACCCCTGGCCCACGGCGTCGTGGACCATCCGCACGAGCGTGGTGATGTCGAAGACGGGCAGCCCGGTGGCGGCCTGAACGTCGGCGCGGTACGGAGGCATGTTGGTGCACTCGAGAACGATGGCACCGATCTCCGGGTGCGCCTCCACGAGGCGTCGCGCCACCGTCACGTGCTCCTGACGGGCCATCTCGACGTCGAGTTCGATCTCGTCGTCGAGGAGGACCCGAGTGAACTCCTTCTCCGTCTCGAGGCCGGCCACCACGGTGGCCATGTCCGGGCTGATCCCGGCGCCCGCATAGTGCTCGGGGCGGAGGGACGAAGCGTCCACCGTCACGATGCCGACCGCCTTGCCCGGAGGGAGCATGCGATGCACGAGCGGCACCAGCATCAAGCTCGAGGTGAAGACCGGCACGGAGACAGCGGCCGCCACCTCGCCCTGGAACATGGCGAGGAAGCCGCAGCTCGTGGTGATGGCTCGCGCGCCCTCGCGCTCGAGGGCGCGGGCGCCTTCGATGAACGACGGGAGCAGCTCCCGACGGCCCTGGCGCACCACGCGATCGGACGAAGCGCCGGGCACGCGGTGATAGAGGACGGGAAAGTCGAAGGTCGCGGCGTTGCCGATGTCGCCGGGGATGCGGGGGAAGCGTGTGTCGAGCACGAGAATGCCCACGGAGAAACCGAAGGTGTTCTGACCGCCTCTCAGTCGCATCCTGAAGTCCTCGCGGGTCGAGCCCGTGCCGGCTAGTTCAGCTGGGAGAGTTTCTGGCGCGCCCGGCGCAGGTGCCCCCTCACCACTTCGTGGTCCTCGGCGTCGGGGAACTCGGTCAGATAACGCTCCCAGTCTCCGAGGCCGCGCTGCACCTCGCCCAGGTTGCTCCAAGCGACACCACGATCACGCCATTCGGTCGCCGCCTTGGGGTTCAGGGCGAGGAGACGATCAATAGCGCCGATGACGCTCTCCCACTGCTCGCGACGCCAGTAGGCGCCCTTCAAGTTGCTGAGCATGCGCGTGAGAAGCTGCCGGCTCGAGATGGCGACGTAGTGCTCCGCGGACAGCGTCACCTCCCGACCCAGCACGCTGCCCACCAGCCCCTCGCAGTCTTCCGGCGTGAGCAGCCCGCCCCCGTTGAACGGGTCGAGGAGGATCTGCGAGTCGCCCAGGCGCGCTCCCGCGATGAAGTGGCCGGGCAGACCGATGCCCTCGATGGCCAGGCCGAGGCGCTTGCCCACCTCCATGAGGACGAGGCTTAGGGTAATGGGAATACCCCGCCGGCGATCCAGCACGTCGTTGAAAAAGCTGTTCCGGGGATCGTAGTAGTCTTCGCGGTTGCCCGCGAAGCCCTGCTCCACGAAGAGATACTCGCGGAGACGATGCAGCCGCCCGAGCTCGTCGGTGGAGCGGCGGGTGCCGTCGACGGCGCGGGCGAGGCCGTCCAACCGCTCCAGGTAGGCCTCGGCATCGAGGTCCGGGTACGGCCAGCGGGCGATGGACAGGGCAGCTCGCCCGAGATCGATGCGGCCGTCCGGCCGTGATACCAGCTCGGCGAGCTCCACGAGCGACGGATCGACCGTCATCAGCAACCGGGGGCGTGATGGATGCCCGCCGCCTTCAGGGCGGCGTGCTGGAGCTCTTCAGCGAGGGCGAGAGTGCGGGCGGCGGCGCGCCGAGCGAGGCCTTGCGCCTCGGCGGTGACAGCGTAGCGGAGCAAGAGTGAGCGCCCGAGCTGATGATGGAAGTACTCGTCGGGCTCGATGACATCGCGATAGAGGGCGGCGGTGGTCGTGTCTCCTGCCCGCTCGCAGAACTCGATGAACTGCCGGTTCTTCACCACGGCGATGGCCTCCCGGGTGAACTGCCCCGCGGCCACCCGCTCGACGGTGGTGGGAAGCTGATCGAGGAACTGGAAGAGCGGACCGTAGCCCGTGGCCACGGGATTGAAGCCGCGCGCGTCGAAGCCGAGCTCGCGCAGCCGCTCCGCGATCATACGGTAGTGCTTGGCCTCATCGCCCGCTTGCCGCGCGAAGGCCATCTTCACCTCGACGTCGTCGGTGGCCACCAGCCACCGCGAGGCGATCTCCGTCGCCTCGATCTCGTTCTTCAGAGCGACCTTGAGGAGATTGAGCACGGTCAGCTCGCCCTGGACCTCGGGCTTGAGCGTCGAGTCCGGATCGAGCCGCTTGAGCACGGCCTGGTTCTGCGCCTCGAGGTCGCGGACGAACTCCTCGGCCGTCATGCCGCCACGCCCTTGGTGAGGAGCTCGGGCAGCTCCTGGGTCAAGGTCTCCTTGGTTACGACGCGGGTGCAGCGACCGTGAAGGGGTTGGGTGGTCCGGGCGAGGACGTGGGTGGTGAAGCCGAGCACGGATGGCCGCGGGGGCGTTGTCGCTTCCAGGGCACCGAAGAGGGCCGCGTAGTCCCAGCCAGGGGTGGTGAGATCGACGATCACGAGGTCGGGAGAATCCTGAAGGGCTTGCGCCAGTTCGTCGGGGGTACGAGCAAAAATGAGCGGGGTGCCCACCAGCCTCGCCGTCTCTCTGATCCGGGCTACGAAAAAGAGATCCTTCACCACACCCACGACTCTAATCGTCCTGCTCCTGTATCCCCAGCCAGTACTTGCTCCACTCGGCAAGGTGGGTCAGCGTAGAGAAGTCACGCATGCGGTCGAGGTAGACACGGCCATGGAGATGATCCGTCTCGTGCTGGATGACCCGCGCGAAGAACTCCTTGGCCACGCCGTCGATGCGCGTCCCCTCGCGATCGTAGCCTTCGAGGCGGACCGTGGTGAACCGGGGGACCATGCCACGCATGTCGGGGACGGAGAGGCAGCCTTCCCATCCGTCCTCCATCTCCTCCGTCATCGGCGTGACCACGGGGTTGACGAGCACGGTGAGGGGGATGGCCGGCGCGTCGGGGTAGCGCGGATTGCCTTGCACCTCGATCACGCAGATCTGCTTGAGCACGTGCACTTGGGGCGCGGCCAGCCCCGCCCCGTTGTACTCGCGCATGGTCTCCACGAGGTCGTCGATGAAGCGCTGCGTTTCGGGAGACCGGATCTCGTCGAGGGGCACGGGCAGCGACGGCTGGCGCAGCACTGGATGTCCGAGGCGAGCCACCTTGAGTATGGCCATATCAGGGATCCTCTGCCCGCGAGTGTAACACGGCCTCCCTAGCCCGACCGGAGGCTCAGGACGTTGAAGGCGACCACGGGCTGGGCGAAGCCCTTGAGGACCAGCTCGCCCATGGGTTCCACCGTGACAAAGTGCTCGAGGGCGGACACCAGCGGCTGCGAAATGAGGATCTGCCCGGGTTTGGCCTCCGCGCAGAGGCGCGCGGCCAGGTTCGACACGGAGCCGATGGCGCCGTAGTCCCAGCGGCCCTCGAAGCCGATGGCCCCGATGGTTGCCGGACCGTGGGCGATGCCGACGCCGAAGTGGAGGTCGTAGCCGCGCTCGCGCCAGCGAGGTACGAGGCTCTCCACCCGTTGCCGCATGGCCACGGCCATGCGCACGGCCCGCTCGCGCGCGTCCGGCACTTCCACGGGATCGTTGAAGAACACCATGAGCCCGTCGCCCGCGAAGTGTTCCAGGGTTCCCTCGCGCTCGAGAATGAGCCGTCCCATCTCGCGGTGGTACTCGTGGAGCACCCCCATGACCTCCTCGGGAGGCGCCGTCTCCGCGAACGCGGTGAAGCCGCGCAGGTCCACGAAGACCACCGAGATCTCTCGCCGGTGGCTCTTGAGGGGATCCTCGGCGCCGCCGCTCACGATGAGCTCGGCGAGCTGGGGAGAGAAAAAACGCTTGAGCCGGCCCAGCCTCTCGAGCTGCGCCACCTGGGCCTGCACGCGCTGCTCGAGGTTGGCGTTGAGATCGGCGAGCTCCGCGGCCTGGGTCTGCACCGTGGTGTAGAGGTCCTTGATGCGGAGCAGCGAGCGGACGCGCGCCACGAGCTCCGCCGTGTTCACGGGCTTGGTGAGGAAGTCATCGGCGCCCGCGTCCAGTCCCTTGATGCGCTCGCCGGCGGGATCGAGGGCGGTGACCATGACCACGGGCAGCATGGCGTGCTCGGGGTTGGCGCGGATCTGCCGGCAGACCTCGTAGCCGTCCATGCCCGGCATCATCACGTCCAGGAGGACGAGGTCGGGGCGCTCCGTCTCGATGAGATCGAGTCCTTCTTTCCCGGAGGCGGCGGTGAGCGTCGCGAAACCCTTGGCGGAGAGGAGATCCACGAGCATCTTCACGTTGTGAGGCGTGTCGTCGATGACGAGGATCTTCTTCGATGGCATGGGGCGACGCTAAGCCTCCGCTTGGCGGGTGTCAAGTTTCCGACGCCCCGTTCTTGACTCATTTGGGAGCGGTTGCTAGCATGCCGTCCGTAGTGCCTTCAATGCCTCCGCACGAAGCTGGAGTGCTTGCCGATCCCGCGGCCCGCTCTCCCCTGGCCGCATCCGGGCTGGGCGACCGCATCTCGCGCCTCCTCCTCACATACACGCCGCTGGGCCGCCTCGTGCGTGGAGTGGCCCGCCTGCGGTCCTCCGTACACTTCAAGCTCCTCGCCGCCTTCCTCCTCGTGGCCCTCCTCGTGGCCGTCATGGGGGCGATCAGCCTCGAGATCATGAGCCGCATGTCCGCGCAGAGCGACGCGATGCACCGCGCGCATGAGCGCGTCACCTCCGCGGGCGAAGCCCAGCACGCGCTGGCCATGCAGATGAACTACACGGCCATGGCCCTCATCCTTCGCGACGAGGCGACCATCGGGAAAATCCTCAAGGAGAACAATCGTCTCAACACCATGCTCGCGGAGATCGAGGACGCCGCGCCCCCCGAGGAGCGTGGGATCATCCAGCGCATCCGTGCCGCCCAGGGCGACGTCATGGCCACGGTGGCCGACGTGGCCAACCTCGTGCGCGACGGCAAGATCGATCAGGCCATGGAGCTCCAACTCGCCTCCGGCTATCCCCTCTTCCAGCAGGTGGAGAACCTCGTGGAGCAGGTGGTACGCCTCGAGGAGCGCAACATGGCCCAGCAGCGGGAGGCGACCGCTCGCGCCAACCGCCACGCCTTCTACCTCATGGGCGGGCTCGTGGTCGCCTCGCTGCTTCTCGCTCTCTTCCTGGGCTTCGTCACCTCGTGGACCTTCATCCTTCCCGTGCGTCACGCCCAGCGCTTCCTCGCCCGCGTGGCCAAGGGAGACTTCAGCACCACGGTCAACGTGGACAACCGCGACGAGTTCGGCGAGCTCGCCGCGCAAATGAACAAGATGAGCGCGGAGCTCAATCGCCTCTACGAGGAGCAGCGCACGGTGGCCCGCCAGCTCGAGGGGCTCAATGCGCAGCTGGCCCGGGCGAGCCAGGCCAAGTCGGAATTCCTCGCCAACATGAGCCACGAGCTGCGCACCCCCATGAACGCGATCCTCGGCTTCACCGAGATGATCCTCGACAACATCTACGGCGAGGTGCCCCCGGCGCTGCGCGGGCCCATCGAAGATGTGCGCACCTGTGGCCAACAGCTCCTCCGTCTGATCAACGACGTTCTCGACCTCTCGAAGATCGAGGCGGGTCGAATGGAGCTCTCCCTCACCGACTACTCCGTGCCGGAGGTGGTGGAGACGGCCCGCACCTCTCTGCGCTCCCTCGCCGAGGAGAAGGGCCTGCTCTTCACCGCCGAGGTGGCGCCCGACTTCCCCGTGGCCCACGGGGACGGCAAGCGCATTACCCAGTGCCTGACCAATCTCGTGGGCAACGCGCTCAAGTTCACCAAGCAGGGGCAGGTCACCATCACCGCGCGTCTGGAGGGGAACGAGGTCGTGTACAGCGTGTCCGACACGGGCATCGGCATTCCCGCGGACCAGCTCGACCACATCTTCGCCGAGTTCCGCCAGGTGGACGCCAGCATCAGCCGCGAGTTTGGCGGGACGGGTCTCGGGCTCAGCATCACCAAGACCTTCGTCGAGCTCCACGGCGGACGCATCTGGGTGGAGAGCGAGCCCGGCCGCGGCTCGACCTTCTCCTTCGCCGTTCCCCTTCGAGTGGCGGAAGCCAGGGAGGCCGCATGAGGCAGAAGAAGATCCTCCTCGTGGAGGACAACGAATTCAATCGGAAGATCGTGCGCGATCTCCTCGCCCGCCAGCCCTATGACTTGCTCGAGGCCCACGACGGGGAGGCGGGGGTGATGGCGGCTCGACGCGACAAGCCGGACGTGATCGTCATGGACGTGCAGCTCCCCAAGCTCTCCGGTCTCGATGCCACGCGGGCCATCCGGGCGGAGCCGGAGACCGCCAAGATCCCCATCATCGTCGTCACCTCCTTCGCCCTCTCGGGGGACGACAAGAAGGCCATGGCCGCGGGCGCCTCCGCCTATCTCGCCAAGCCCTACAGTCCGCGGCAGCTTCTCAACACCATTCGCCGGATGGCGGGCGACGCCTGACCCAGAGGAGACGAGAGCCATGATTGGAGCGAGCCGCTGGATCATCGCGGGAGCCGCCATCGCCGCCATCGTGGCGCCTGCTCCCTGGGCCTCGGCAGGCCAGGAGGAGCAGTTCACCCCGGAGTACAAGGAGCTCCGCAGCGCGGTCGACCCGAAGCACACCCCGAAGATCGTGGCTCCCGACACCGTGAAGCGGGGGCAGTGGTTCGACGTGACCATCACGGTGGGAACCGGAGGCGAGCATCCGTCGTTGGGAGAGCACTTCGTGCGCTATATCGCGCTCTACATCAACAGCGCGGAGATTTCCCGGGCGTATCTCCACCCGGTGTTCTCCTACCCCAAGGTCACCTTCACCATTGCGCTCGATGAAGGCGGCGTGCTTCGCGCGGTGGAGGAGCCCACTCACTCTGCGGCGTGGGAGTCGAGCAAGCCCATCACCGTCACCCCCTGAGGGCGGTTACTTCTTCCCCATCTCCACGGTGAGGCCCGTCGTGTCCTGATCGCCCACCGTCACGTCACGCGTGACGGTGCCCAGCGTCTCGTGCCAGACCTTGAGGGTGTACTTGCCCGGGGGCACGTTCTCGAGCACGAACTCGCCCTGCGGGCCCGTCACCACGAAGAACGGATGGTCGGCCACCACCACCCACGCGCGCATCCACGTGTGGAGATCGCAGTCGATCCGCACGATCTCGGGCTTCTTGAAGACCACGGGGATGGTCCGTCCCTTGGGCTGGGTGCGATTGAAGGTGGGGTTCTCGCTGCTCGCGCTGTGAAGATTGTGGAGAAGCCGGTCGCTGTTGAGGAAGTCCACCGTGCCGCCCACGGGCACCACGAGCACCCGCGGAATGTAGACGCACTGCTGCTGATCCATTTGCACAGTCTTGGCCGGCGCCTCGGTACGGGAGCCGGGCGGCGGGCTCTGCAAGGACACGACTGCCCACTGGATGCCGCGATTGGGCCCCACGACGAGCTCCTCGCTTTCCTTGCTCTTGCCGCAGACGTACTGGTCGATGTTGATGGGAATCTGCTTACGCGGGGGCGGGGGTCCCGCGTTCAGGATGGCCCCGCGGATGGCCGCGCCCGAGGCGGCCTCCACGTCGAGCCAGGCGACCAGGATCAGGACGACGACGCCGCTGGCCAGACGGCGCGCACGGCTGCTCATGCGCGATCTCCACGCGGGCCGCGGCGGGCGCCGTCGGTCCACTTCGGTCCGTACGCGTGCGGGACGTAGGATTCGAGATAGCGGAGCAGGGCGTCCACGTCGCGGGCAGGATACCAGAGGTCGAGGAATTCGGGCTTGATAAAGGCCTCGTCCACGCCCTTCTGGAACTGGGTCCAGAGCGGGTCGAAGAAGCCGTCGAGGTCGAGGATGGCGATCGCCTTGCGGTGATAGCCGAGTTGCTTGAGGGTGAGGGCTTCCAGCACCTCTTCCATGGTGCCGATCCCGCCCGGGAGGGCCACGAAGGCGTCGCCCCGCTCGTCCATGATGGCCTTGCGGTCGCGCAGACCGTCCGTGACCACGAGCTCGCTCACCGCCGTCTCACCCACCCCGAGGTCGAGGAGTGCACGGGGAATCACCCCGGTAACCAGGCCGCCGTGCTCGAGCACGGAGCGCGAGAGCGCGCCCATGAGCCCCACGCGGCCCCCTCCGTACACGAGGCGCCAGTGTCGCCTGGCCATCTTTTCGCCCAGCTCCACGGCGATGGCGAAATACTTCGCGTCGACGGCGTCGCTAGAGCCGCAGAAGACCGTGACCGCGCCGATCATCAGGCGGGCTCGTCGGGCGAGCGGACGGCTCGACCGTGCGCGATGCCCGCGTTGCGACGGAGCCCAGAGGGCTTCGCGCGCAGCAAGGCGGTGCCTCGGAATCGCTCTCGCAGCTCGTCGTCGCTCATGGCGATCATCCGGGCGGCCCCCGGATACGGAACGGCCGGTTGGAACGCATCTTCCCGCGTGACCGGCGTCTTGCGATTCCAGGGACAGACGCTCTGGCACGCATCGCAGCCGAACTGCCACGGCCCGAGCCCGCTCTCCAACGTGGGATCGATGTCGCCACGGTGCTCGATGGTCAGGTACGAGATGCAGCGTCGGGCGTCGAGCACGTAGGGCGCCACGAAGGCCTCCGTGGGGCAGGCATCGAGGCAGGCGCGGCAGCTCCCGCAGCGGTCGGGCAGCGACTCGTCCGCGTCGAGGTCCGCGGTGGTCAGGAGCACTCCAATGAAGAACCAGGAGCCGAGCTCGGGATGGAGGAGCATGGTGTTCTTGCCGATCCAGCCGAGGCCCGCGCGCGCGGCCAGATCGCGCTCCAGGACCGGGCCCGTGTCGACATAGCCTCTGCTGACCGCGCCGCATGCCTCGGCCAGGTACGCCGCGAGTTCGCTAAGCCGAGGCGTCATGACGGAGTGGTAGTCGCGTCCCCACGCATAGCGGGCCACCGGGGCCCAGGAGGCGTGGTCGGCCGACTCGCCCTGATAGTAGTTGAGCGCCACGCAGATCACGGAGCGCGCGCCGGGAAGCACGCGGGTGGGATTGAGGCGCTCGCCGGCGCGGGCTGCGAGATAGCCCATGGTCGCCCCGTAGCCAGCTTCCAGCCAGCGGGTGAACGCGGGCCCATGCTCGGGCGGCGTGGCGGGCCCGATGGCCACGCGATCGAAGCCCAGCTCGAGGGCGCGCGTCTTGACGGATTCGCTGAGGGCGCCAGCGGCGAGCGTCACGATCGCCGCGCCTTGATGATGAGGTGCGCGCGGGTCAGGGTGCGCCCACCCTGCTCGAGGAAGGCGATGTAGCGAAACCAGCGGCCGTCGGCTCGCCATTTGTCCTCGAGCCCCACGGCGGCCGCGAGTCCCTGCTCCACCGAATCGAAGCGCGACACCTCGCGCTCGACCTCGATCGCTTCGGGAACGAAGCCCGCCGCGCGCAGGACGCGCTCCATGCGCGCCTCGTCATAGGCGAAGCGCGAGACCTTGCCCGTTTCCCGCCACTGGTCGACGTGGAACGCGACCATGCCCAGGCAGTGGCCCGGCGCGAGCGCCCGCCCCGCCCGCTCCACGATGGCATCGGAGGCGCAAAGGTACGCGGTGACGAGCTCTGGCTCCCAGGGGGTGTACTCCTCGCGCTCGACGTCTGCCGCGTGAAACTCGAGATTGCCGAACCCCGTCGCCGCGGCGAGCCGGCACGCTTCGCCGATCGCGCGCGCGTCGCGATCGAGGCCGATGGCATGCTTGACTCGGGGCGCGAGCCAGAGGGTGAGCCGGCCCGATCCGCAGCCAACGTCGAGGACCCGCTTCGCCTCCAGGCCCTCCGCCTCGAGCAAGGCAAGAAAGCGCGAGGAGAGCGACACGCTACCCGGCCTTGAAGTACTTGGCCTCGGGATGATGGAAGACGAGAGCCGACACCGAGGCCTCGGGATCCATCATGAAGCCCTCGGTCAGTCCGATGCCGATCTGCTCGGGCTGGAGCAGGTCGAACAGGATCCGCTGATCGGCGAGGTTCGGGCAGGCTGGGTAGCCGAACGAGACCCGCAGACCACGGTAGCGGGCCTTGAGCCGGTCGTCCATGGCCAGGTCCGGCGAATCGGGGAAGCCCCACTGCGTACGCAGTCTCGCGTGGAGCATCTCGGCGAGGGCTTCGGCGAGCTCGATGGCGAGGGCCTGGATGGCGTGGGAGCGCAGATACTGCCCCGCCTCCTTCCACCGCTCCGCGAGCTCGCGCACGCCCGCCCCGCAGGTGACGGCGAACATCGCCACGTAGTCGGGCTCGCCGGACGCGAGGTCCCGCACGTAGTCGGAGAGGCACAGACGCTCGCCATCGCGCTGACGGGGGAACCGGAAGCGCGCCGCCTCCTTCCCGTCCGCCAAGACGATCAGATCGTCGCCCGCGGAGCGCGCTTCGAAGAAGCGATAGACGCCGTTGGCCTCCAGCCACCCACGCTGCGCCGCCTCCCGCTCCAGGTCCTCTACCACGGCGAGGATCTCGAGGGTTTTCGGGTCGCCCTCGGCGAGGAGCCGCGGCACCGAGCCCTTCAGCCCGAGATGCTTGCCCAGGAGCATCTGGAGGTTGAGGTAGGGGTGGATGCGGGCGAGGGGCACCCGTCGGAGCACGTGGGGATCGAGATCGGGCGGCCTCGGGATCGGCACCGTGCGCGAGACGGCGGAGCGCACACCCTCCGAGACCGCGGGGCCGGGCGCCGCAACCTCGGCCGCCCCTGCTCCCGCCCGCAGCCCTTCCTGCTCGACGCGCAGGCGCTCCAGCATCGCCTCCCGTGTGGTGGCGCCGAAGAGCCGGTTGGCGAGGTCGAGTCCGTCCATGGCGTCCTTGGCGTAGATGGTCGGGCCGCCGTACTCGACGGAGATCCGCGTGGCGGTGAACTTGCGCGTGAGGGCCGCGCCGCCGACGAAGAGCGGGATGTCGATCCCCGCCGCGCGCAGGTCCTCGGCGGTGGTCACCATCTGCTGGGCGGACTTCACGAGGAGCCCGGAGAGGCCGAAGGCGTCGGGCTTGTGCTGGTGATAGGCCGCGATGAGGTCCTCGGGCGGCACCTTGATGCCGAGGTTGATGATGCGGTAGCCGTTGTTCTTGAGCACGATCTCGACGAGGTTCTTGCCGATATCGTGCACGTCGCCCTTCACGGTGGCGAGGATCAGGGTGGCCCGAGTGGCGCTCTCGTCCTTCTCCATGAACTGCTCGAGATGGGCCACCGCCGCCTTCATCGCCTCGGCCGACTGCAGCACCTCGGCCACGATCAGCTGGTTGTCGTTGAACAGTCGCCCGACCTCTTCCATGCCCTTCATGAGGGGGCCGTTGATGATAGCGAGCGGGGCCAGCTCCTGGAGCTTGCGGTCGAGATCCTCGATCAGCCCGTCCTTGGAGCCCTCCACGATGCAGCGGGCCAGCCGCTCGTCGAGGGGCAGCGCCTCGGCTGACTTCGCCTCCTTCTTTCGCCCCCGGAAATGCGCGGCGAAGGCGGCCACCGGATCGTCGCCGCGCCAATAGATCAGGTCCTCGGCAAGCCGACGCTCCTCTTCGGGAATGGAGGCATAGCGCTCGAGCTTCTCCGAGTTGACGATGGCGTAGTCGAGCCCGGCCTTGGTGCACTGGTAGAGGAAAACGGCGTTCAGTACCTCGCGCCCGGCCGGGGGAAGCCCGAAAGAGACGTTGGAGATGCCGAGCACGGTCTTGCACTCCGGAAAGCGCGTCTTGATGGCGCGGATGCCCTCGATGGTCTCCACGGCGGAGCCGATGTAGTTGGCGTCACCCGTGCCCACGGGAAAGACGAGGGCGTCGAAAATGAGGTCGCGCGCGGGCAGCCCATACTTCTCGGTCAGGAGCGCGTAGGAGCGCTCGGCAATGGCAAGCTTGCGTGCCCGCGTCACCGCCATGCCCTGCTGCTTGTCCTCGTCGATGCAGCCCACGATGACCGCGCCGCCGTAGCGCTTGAGGAGCGGCACGACCTTCTCGAAACGCTCCTCGCCGTCCTCCAGGTTGATGGAGTTGACGATGGCCTTGCCCTGGCAGGCCCGCAGGGCGCTCTCGATCACCACCGCGTCGGTGGAGTCGATCATGAGCGGCACCTTCACCTTGCGGGTGACCTGGGCCATGAAGCGGTCCATGTCGGCGTGCTCGTCGCGGTCGGGGTTGGCGAGGCACGCGTCCAGGACCTGGGCCCCGCCCTTGACCTGGGCCCGCCCGATCTCCGCGCCCTCCTCGAACTTCTCCTCGACGATGAGGTCCTTGAAGCGGCGCGAGCCGATCACGTTGGTCCGCTCGCCCACCAGCACGGGCCGGTTGTCTTCCGTGGGATACAGTGCTTCGATGCCGCTCACCGCGGCCGCGCGTGTGGTCGCGGGGCGGCGAATGGGCTGGCCCTCCGCGATCCGGGCGAGGGCCGCGATGTGGGCCGGGGTCGTCCCGCAGCAGCCGCCGATCGCGTTGACCCAGCCTTCCTGCACGAAGCGGCGCATCTTGAGGGCGAGACTCTGCGGCGTCTCCTCGTAGCGTCCGCGATCGTCGGGCAGCCCGGCGTTCGGATACACGGTGACGAGACAGGTCGCAATCTCGCTGAGGGAGCGAAGATGATCGGTCATGAACTCCGGGCCGGTGGCGCAGTTGAGTCCGATGGAGAAGAGGTCGAGGTGCTCCAGGGAGGTATAGAGCGCATCCACCCCCTGCCCGGCCAGCATGGTCCCCATGGGCTCGATGGTGCCGCTGACCATGAGCGGCAGCGTGCGCCCGGCCTCCGCGAGAGTCCGCTTCACGCCGATGGCCGCCGCCTTCACGTTGAGCGTGTCCTGGCAGGTCTCGAGGAGCAACGCGTCGACCCCGCCCTCGATCAGGGCTCGGCTCTGGCGATAGTACGCGTCCAGGACCTGATCGAAGGTGACGCCGCCCGTGACCGTGATGGTCCTGGTCCCGGGTCCCATCGCGCCCAAGACGAAACGAGGCCGATCCGGAGTCGACTGCCTGTCGGCTGCCTCGCGAGCGATGCGGGCGGCGGCCAGGGTTACTTCGTGGCAGCGATCAGCGAGCCCATATTCGGCGAGCACATAGGGCGCACAGCCAAAGGTATTGGTCGAGATGCAGTCGGCCCCCGCCTCGAGATAGTTCCGGTGGATGTCCCGGATGACCTCGGGCCGCGTGAGATTGAGGTGCTCGTTGCAGCCCTCGAGGTCTCGGCCGCCGAAGTCCTGGGCGGAGAGATCGCGCGCCTGGATCATGGTGCCCATGGCGCCGTCGAAGATCAGGATCCGCTCGGCGAAAGCCCGGGCGAAAGCAGAGCGCTCAGCGTGCTGCGTCATGCGCTCATTCTAGCGCACGGGCTCGGAAACCCGCAGGGGCCGTGACGTCCCCCGTGGGTGATCCGGGCCCGTGTGAAAAGCTCCAGTTTGGCTACGCGGAACGTCCCCCCTGGGCGAGCACCTCGGAGGCGGCCTTCTCGACCACGGTGCCCTTGAAGAAGTCGGGGTCTACCTCGCCCCAGAAGCGCACGGCGTTCCCGAACATGAAGTCCCTGAAGTCGCTGTCGTCCATCAGGCCATCCTCGACGAGCTCGTAGGCCTCGGGAACGACCTCGGTCATGTCCGGCACGTCGAAGTGACCCACGTCGGAGCTGAAGATCGCGTTGAGCCGAGCGCCCATGGGGTTGGCCTTGCGGTTGAACGCCCAGGCATTGCTCGGGTCGTCGGCCTCGCAGCCGAAGTAGAAGCGCGGAACGAACAGCTCCTTGATGTCGCTCTTCGTCTTGATCTCGCAGCGGAAGTAGTCGTCGAGGTTCTCGAGGCCGCCGGTGAGCGTGGAATGCGAGTCACCCTCGAGTCCGTCGCCACGACCCACCGCCTCCGCCACCGCGCCATTCGCGTACTTGCGCGCGTAGTCGAGCAGCTTGGCCCGATCCAGCTTGTTCGGATTCGTGCTCTCGATGGCCTGGCGATTCCGCTTCTCCCAGTGCCCGATCAGGTCGGCGTAGAGCATGCATGCCCAGCCCACCCCACCCTCGAGGAAGGCGAAGTTGAGGCCGGGGAAGCGGCGCGTCACCCCGCCGAAGAACATGGCCTTGGCCACCGCGTGGCCGGCGGAGGCGAAGTGGCCGATGTGGTTGTAGCAGAAGTTCGAGGGCGAGTTGCGCAGGAGAATGGATCGCGCGCCGTTGTGGAAGCTCGGCGCCACCTTGAGCTCGAGACACTTGGCCCACACTGGGTCGTAGTCATACGGGCTGTCGAGGCCGACCACGTCGTACCACTCGACGAACTTGGAGGCCTCCGGCTGCTCGGTCTCGAGGACGGGCACCCGGCGCCGCATCATGCCGCCCACCATCACGACCTTGTAGCCAAGCTGTTTCACCGCGAACTCCAGCTCCTCCAGCCCCTCCTCCGGCGTGTACATGGGAATGATGGCGGCGGGGATGATGCGGTCGGAGAGACCGCGAAACTGGTCGGCGGTGTAGACATTGTAGGCACGGCAGATGGCGCGCCGGAGCCGTTCGTCCTGCATTCGGTGGAAGGAGAGGCCCGCCGTCGGATACACCACGCTGAAGTCGATGCCGAGATCGTCGAGGCGCTCGTACATGAGGCGCGGAAACATCGCGGTGGCGCGGTCGAGGACGTTCTCGCTGGGCGACGACCAGAAGGCCTCCATCCCCACCCGCTTGCGGGCTCGCTCGGTCACCGACATCTTGAGCGCGGTGGGCACCCGCGTGGTAGCGGTGTCGAGGGCCTCCACCGCGGCCGCGCCGCCGATGCGGCGGAACTCCTCGCGCATCACCGGCATGTACTCGATCCAGTGCCCGTCGGCGTCGACCACTGGATGGTTCAGGCGCGCGTGGAGGGTCCGGGCGTTCATGTGGCCATTCGTGGTCATGGTGGGCCTCCCCGGGTGAGGGTGACGTTTCTGGCGTGCCGATCATACCCCAGGTCGCGGGAGCAAGGGTCGGCCTCCCGCCTGGAGCGGTGACCGCGGCCGCTATCGAGCCTTCGTGACTCCAGAGCGGACAGTCCGCTTTGACGCCGGTGAGCGCCGGCGACCTTGCCCACGTGCCGCCACCTCGTCGGGGGTGGGACCGCTCGGCCCGAGCGCCTCGTCGATGCGATGACGCAGAGCGCGCATGCGCTCGAGCAGCAGATGTCCCGTCTCCGTCAGCTCCATCCCACGCGCCATCCCGCGCCCCGCCCGGTTCCGTACGATGGGCGTCTGGAGCGCGCGCTCCGCCCGGCGGAGATACCCCCAAGCATGTCGGTAGGACCAGCCGATCTCGCGCACGGCCTGGGCGAGAGAGCCGTGCTGGAAGATGCCGCCCAGGAGATGGATGCCGCCGTCGCCCACGAAGAACTCGCCACTCAGCTCGAGCCAGACCTTTGTCTTCACGCGGGCGGCGATTATGCTTTCGTGAGCATTTTGAAGTGCCGCTTGCCGCCGCGTACCATGAGGCGTCAGTGGAGAGCTGACGGCGGTATTTCGTCGCGAGGGTCGGCTCGTCATGATGGACGCGGCCCCACAGTACCACGAGCAAGGACCGGCTCAGGAGGTCATCGAATGCGGTTCGTGAAGGCCCTCGTCGTCGCCGTCGCCGCCTCACTGCTCGTAGCGAGCGGCGCCATCGCGCAGGAAGTGACTCTCTCTGTGGCCATCAGCCTGAAGGAGGCAACCGAGGACCTCGGGCGCATCTTCATGGCAGCGCACCCCGGGGTGACCCTTCGCTACAACTTCGGCGCCTCCGGCGACCTGCAGAAGCAGATCGAGGCGGGCGCCCCCGTCGACGTCTTCCTCTCTGCCGCCCAACGCCAGATGGATGACCTCGAGAGGCAGAAGCTCATCGTCGCATCGACGCGCCGCGCCTTCGCCCGCAACGTGCTGGTGGTGGTGAAGCCGGCCGACTCCACCCTGGACATCTCGAAGCCGAGCGATCTTCTCGAACTCAAGGTCGCCCACATCGCCATCGGCAATCCGAAAACGGTGCCGGCGGGGCAATACGCAGAGGAGAGCCTGCGCGCCCTGGGCTTGTGGGATCGTGTTCAACCCAAGCTGGTGTTCGCAGAAAACGTGCGCCAGGTGCTCGACTACGTGGCCCGCGGCGAGGTCGAAGCCGGCTTCGTCTACACCACCGACGCGGCCACGCGCGCCCAGGGCGTGAAGGAAGCTTTCCGGGCTCCGGAGGACAGCTATCGGCCGGTGGTCTACCCGGGTGCCGTGGTAGCCGTCTCGAAGCAGCCGGCGCTGGCCCAGGCATTCCTCGATCTACTGGCGAGCCCTCAGGGGCGCGGTGTCCTGGGCCGCTTCGGCTTCCCGCCCCCACCGGCGGGCGCCCGCTGATCCGCGCGGAGCAACTCTCCTGAGTACGGACGCCTCCCGCGACAGCCGCCCAGGCGTCCGCTGGTTAGGAGCGCAGCGGCACGTC
>DATGCY010000257.1:0-2450 GCA_035311385.1 Candidatus Methylomirabilota bacterium | reverse complement strand
GCCGATTCGCCAGCGTCAGCTGATTCGATAGACGCGGCGGGCCGTCCCGCTGAACATGGCGAGCTTCTCGTCCGCGGAGACGCCGGCCACGATGCGCTTGAAGGTGTTCCAGAGCGCCGTCCAGCCGATGCCCATCTTGTCGACCGGGAAGTTGCTCTCGAACATGCAGCGGCTCGGTCCAAAGAGTTCGATGCATGTCTCGATGAAGGGGCGCCAGAGCGCCGCCAGCTCCTCGGAGGTGGGCGGCGCGGGCGCCGTGCGATAGTCGAACGACGCCCGGCGCATCATCATGCCACCGAGCTTCATCACCACGTTGTCGCACTTGGCCAGGTCGCTGACCCCAGCCTTCCAGGTCCTGAACACTTCCTCCTGCTTGCCGGCATAAGGCCCGTAGCCGAGCGGCGCCCCGCAATGGCCCATCACGATGCTGGCGTCGGGCACGCTCCGCGCCAGGTCCACCACGTCGGGAAGCTGGGGATGAAAAGCCCAGGCATCCAGCGAGAGTCCGAGCTTCGCCAGCCGCCGGAGACCTGCGCGAAAGTCCGGCTGCCGCATGAGATCAGGTCCGGCGGCCACGCGGCTGTTGCCGATGATGGGGCTGGCGTCCCACGCCGCGGCGTGGCGCACCCCGCGGAAGCGACCTCCCGCCGCGCGGATCAGCGCTTCCAGGACAGGCTCGACCCGATCACCCAGCGTGAGATCGCCGAAGCCTACGATGCCCGCGGCCACGCGCGTGGGACCATACCGTCCGCTGTCGCTCATGGCCGCGATGCCCGTCACGAACTCGACCTCGCCCACCGACCGCATCTCCTCCGGTCCGCGCGCGCGATACATCGAGTCGCACTCCATGAAGACGGTGGCGATCACGTTGTGCCCGGTGCGGACGTCGTCGAGGAACTCGTGCAGCAAGTAGCGGTGATCCGGCCGCTCCCACAGATGGTGGTGCGTATCGATGATGGGCAGGCCGGGCTCGAGGATGGGCTCGGGCGGACGCTTGGCGAGCCACGCTTCGTCCGGAGCGTGAATGCGCCCGAACTGGGTCGGCCGCGTGGCCGCCGTCACACCGATTTCCGGATCAGCGCGGCGCAGCGGTCGAGGACGGGCAGCACCTCGTCGGCCTTGGCGGCCGGCAGGTTGAAGATGGCGCGCGCCACCCCGGCGTCTTGGCAGCGCCGGACGGCATCGACGTTCTCTGCCACGCCGAAGACCGTCACGGGAATGCTCCCGGGATCGCGTCCGGCCGCAGTGGCCATCTTCCGGAACTCGGGCAAGAGGGTGAGGACGTCGTCGTAGGCGGGGCGCCGCGCGTGCGGCACCCAGCCGTCGCCGTAGGCGATGGCCCGCCGCGCACCGTAGGGGAAGGCGCCGCCCACGATCACGGGCGGATGCGGCTTCTGGATCGGCTTGGGCCAGGTCATCATCTGCGGGAACTTCACGTGCTTGCCGTCGTACTCCGGCTTGGACTTCGTCCAGATGGCCTTCATGGCCTCCACGCGCTCGCGCATCACCTCGAAGCGCATGGAGAACTCCGTGCCGTGATCCGCCATCTCCTCCGCGTTCCACCCCGCCCCGATGCCAAAGAGGACGCGGCCGCCCGAAACCTGATCGAGGGTGGCAACTTCCTTGGCGGTCTGGATGGGATCGCGCTGGACGACGAGGCAGATACCCGTAGCGACCTTGAGCTTCGTGGTGACGGCGGCCGCCGCGGACAAGGTGACGAAGGGATCCATCACGTCGTAGTACTTCTTGGGCAAGTCGCCGCCCTGGGGGAAGGGCGAGCGGCGCGAGAGCGGGATGTGCGAGTGCTCGGGCGCCCACACCGAGTCGAAGCCGCGCTCCTCGAGGGCCCGCGCGAGGTCGGCGGGGCCCATCGAGTAATCCGTGAAGAAGATCGCCGCGCCGAAGTCCATCGCCGCTAGCGGCGAGTCTTGAGGCGGTGGATCATCAGATCCAGCTCCTCGCGGATCTGGCCGGGGAGTCGCCGGCCGAAGTTGCCGAAGAACGCGTTGAGATCGGCCAATGCGTCGAGCCACTCGTCGCGATCCCACGCGAGCGCCCGCTCCACGCGGCGCCGATCGATCTCGAGCCCAGTGAAGTCGAGGCTGTCCGCGGTGGGAATGAAGCCGAGGGGCGTCTCCACGGCCTGGCCTCGGCCGTGAATGCGGTCGACCATCCACTTCAAGACGCGCGCGTTCTCGCCGTAGCCCGGCCAGAGGAAGCGACCCTCCGTGTCGCGCCGGAACCAGTTCACACGGAAGATCTTGGGCGGATTGACGAGGCGCGGGCCCATGGCGAGCCAGTGGGCGAAATACTGGCCCATGTTGTAGCCGCAGAACGGGATCATGGCCATGGGATCGCGGCGGACGACGCCGACCTGTCCCGTGATGGCCGCGGTGGTCTCCGTGCTCATGGCCGCGCCGAGGAAGACACCATGCTGCCAGCCGAAGCTC
>DATGCY010000256.1:0-2212 GCA_035311385.1 Candidatus Methylomirabilota bacterium | reverse complement strand
CATGAGGCACGAGCGCAGCATTTGGGGCACGGACTCCCCACAATGCCTTCGCCACCGTGGGCTTCGTGTGGTGGTGGGACGTCCACCGATATCCGCTGGCGCGCGTCTCGGGAACGATATCGCTCGTCGACTTCGACTGGGCGGTGGCGACTCTCGCGTTGGCGGGTCAAACCCCTCCTGGAAATGCTGAAACAACCGTCACGATAGTCTAGCTACGTGACCCGGCTATCCCGTCTCGCGCACGGTCAATACCGGACAAGGCGCCAGCCGGATCACCTTCTCGGCGACGCTGCCGAGCAGTGCCCGGTCGAGGCCGCCCCGTCCCTGCGTACCCATGACGATGAAATCGGGCCGTTCGCTTTCCGCTGCCGCCACGATCTCCTTGTACGGCACGCCCGTGCGCACGGTCCAGCGAGCCCGGACTCCAGCGGTGGTCGCTGTGGCCACCCATTCTCCGAGCGTCTTCTCAACCCAGGCCCGGGCAGCCTCGAAGACGTTCCGGGCGTGCTTCATGGTGAACGGCCCCTCGGAAAAGAGCGGAGCTTCGACGAGCACGTGAAGCACTACGACCTCCGCTCCCAGGGGCTTGGCCAGCCGCCGGGCGGCGAGCCAGGCGCCCTCCGAGGTCGGCGAGAAATCCGTCGCCACGAGGATTCGGGTGAATCCGTCGGTCGTGGGTTCCGTCGTCATTGGTCGTCGGCCCTCACGGAATCCTCGGCACGATGTCAGCTCCCGCAAGCGCCATGCGACAGCGGACTCTGGCGATGACGCGAGGCTGCTCCGCTCGCATGCTCAGCGTCCCGCCGCATCGGCGACGGCCGCCCGCAGCATCTCGGGAATGTCGTCGAGCTTGGCGACCTGATGCCCGTTGCGTGCGATCGCCGCAAGGGGCATGCTCGACATGGCCGCTTCGGAAGGATCCTGCACGATCGTAACCCCGCCTGCCTGACGGACTGCTGTCAAGCCGTTCGCGCCGTCGCTCCCGCCACCGGACAGCAGCACGGCTACTGACCGTGATCCGCACATCTTAGCTACGGAGTTGAACAACACGTCGATCGAGGGACGGGAAAAGCTCACCTTGGCGCCGCGGTCGAGCCCCACGTGGCCGTCGACCACCGAGAAATGCAGATCCGGTGGGGCCACATAGACGACCCCGGGCTGCAGTGGCTCTCCGGCCACTGCCTGCTTGACGGGCATCTTGATCACGCGTCCCAGAACCGTGCTAAGGAGGGAAGGGGCCGCGGGTCCGATGTGCCGCACGATAAGGACGACCGCCTTGAGGGTGTTGGAGAGAGGGCCCAAGACTCTCTGCAAGGCGTTAACACCATCGGAGGAGACGCCGATGGCGACGACGACCGGATGTGTCGCATCATCGTCTTCGACCGAGCAGCGGCCAAGCTCGATATTCCTCGTGGCCTCGGTCATGACCGGGCCTCCTTTACTCCTGCCTGGAGTCGATGGTCACAGATTTCTTCACCGGCAGACGAGGACGGGGATCTTGCTGTGCGTCAGCACCTTGGTCGTCTCGCTCCCCAGCACGAGGGCGGCCACGCCCTTGCGTCCATGCGAGGCCATCACGATGAGATCGCATTGGCTCTTGTTTGCCGCCTCGATGATGGCTTCATAGGGAGAATCGTGGACGACGTGCAGTCCCGTGTACGGCACGCCCGCAGCCGTCGCCGCGGCCATCGCGCTCCCGAGATGCTTCGCGGCGAGTACCTCGCAGTCCTTCTCGTACTGCTCGGCCGTGTCGGTGAGCACCATGGGCTCGACGGCAAGCGTGC
Source organism: Candidatus Methylomirabilota bacterium (assembly GCA_035311385.1). Lineage (GTDB taxonomy): Bacteria > Methylomirabilota > Methylomirabilia > Rokubacteriales > CSP1-6 > AR37. The sequence continues at coordinate 428 of DATGCY010000256.1, read as the reverse complement.
GAAATGTCGGCGTCACCGTGATCGCCGTCATGGCGGCCCCCAGCGACTTTGCAAGCGCGACCCCCTGCCGCACGGCGACCTCCGAGAGGGCCGACCCATCGGTCGGGATCAAGATGTGCTTGTACATTGTCTGCCTCCTCCCATCCGCTCGGCCATGTGCGCTCTTCGGCTTGCCCCGCCTATCGCTTTTCGCGAGCGGCAAGCTGCCACATGTCGAGGGCTGCAACCCGAGTGCCACGCGCCGACCTCAATGATTCTGGCTCTTTGACCGAGTCAGCGGCGCGCCGTCGAGGCGGCGACTCCACAGCCCTGGGACAAAGACGCCTCGGCGGACGAGCAATTCGTCATCGTTCAAGGGCGCCCCGAGCATCGACCGCGACGACCCCCGATGGACTTGCCACCAGCGGATTGAGCTCGATCTCCCGCAA
>DATGCY010000255.1:0-8119 GCA_035311385.1 Candidatus Methylomirabilota bacterium | reverse complement strand
CGAGAGGGCCAAGACGGTGGAGAGGCCGCCAATGACCACGGCGACAACGCGCTCGATCACCCGGAGCTCCAGCGGGTCCATGGTGTGGCCCGCAGATACTAGGGTGTCGTGCGCGGCGCCGTCAAGAAATGGCGGCGTCGTTGACGCTTCTTGGGGGTGTCTGGCAGGATCGGCGCGCGCGAGTGCGCGAGGCGCCACGGGCAACCGCATGGAGATCTTGGGCGCCAACGAGGTGCACCTCGAGGGCGCGAACGTCCACACCAACTAGGAATTTGGCGACTCGTTGCGTGGTTGAGCAGGCGGCCCGGCGCCAGGTTATAATCGGCCGTTGCCGCGGCATATCCACACATCAGGAAAGGCGAACCAGCACTCATGCGATACGAAGCGCCCGATTCGGTCGAAGGGGCGGTCGCGCTGCTCGCGGGAGCCCGCGGGGATGCGCGCGTGCTCGCGGGAGGAACCGATCTCCTCGTCCAGATGCGCGCCGACATCCTCGACCCCGAGCTCATCGTCGACATCAAGAAGATCTCTGAAACGCGAACGATCACCGAAGAGAAAGGTGGCTGGCGCATCGGCGCCGCGGTGACCGGCGCCGAGCTCAAGGAGCATACGAAGCTCAAGAAGGCGTGGCCGGGCGTGGTGGAGGCGGCCAACCTCATCGGCTCGACTCAGGTGCAGGGACGGGCGACCCTGGGCGGCAATCTCTGCAACGGCTCGCCCGCCGCGGACAGCGTGCCCGCCCTCATCGCGGCCGGCGCCGTGGCGACTCTGGCCGGCCCCCAGGGCCGGCGCGACCTTCCTGTGGAAGACGTCATGCTGGGGCCCCGCAAGCTCGCCCTGCAGAAAGGCGAGATCGTCGTGTCCTTCCTTCTGCCTCCGAAGCCTCCGCGCTCGAGCGATGCCTACTTGCGCTTCATCCCGCGGACGGAGATGGACATCGCGGTGGTGGGCGCCGGCGTGAGCCTGACCGTGGACGGCGGCGGTGTCATCACGGCGGCGCGCGTGGGCTTGGGGGCAGTGGCGGCCAGGGTACTCCTGGTGACGGAGGCGGCGCAGGCCATCATCGGCAGCCGCCTCGACGAAGCGGCCCAGGGTCGGTTGGAGGCGGCCGCGCGCGCGGTGTGTCGTCCCATCGACGACAAGCGGGGCACGGTGGACTTCCGGGTCGACGTGGCGGCGGTGCTGACTCGCCGGGCGGCCCTTATCGCGCTGGACCGAGCGAGGGCGAACTGATGGCCAAGCATCACATCCACGCACAGATCAATGGCGACGACGTCGAGTACCTTTGCGAGACGGAGGAGACGCTCCTCGACGTCCTGCGCGACACCCTGCATCTCACGGGCAGCAAGGAAGGTTGCGCCTCCGGCGACTGCGGCGCGTGCAGCGTCATGCTGGACGGCCGCCTCGTCTGCTCGTGCCTCGTTCTGGGCTGCGAGATGCATGGCCGCACGGTGGAGACCATCGAGGGCATGGCCCAGGGCGAGACGCTGCATCCGCTGCAGCAGCGATTCCTCGAGCACGCGGCCCTCCAGTGCGGCATCTGCACCCCGGGGGTCCTCGTGGCCTCCAAGGCTCTGCTCGAGCGCAACAACGATCCGACGGAGACGGAAGTCCGCTACTGGCTCGCCGGAAACCTCTGCCGTTGCACCGGCTACGACAAGATCGTGACCGCCGTGATGGACACCGCCGCCGCAATGAGAAAGGGATAACCATGGCCGACACGGCAACCAACGGACACGCGCAGTCCTTCGTGGGCACCCGCACCATCCGGCCGGACGGCGTCGACAAAGTCACCGGTCGCGCCCGGTTCGGGGCCGACTTCAACCTGCCGGGTCAGCTCATCGGCCGCGTCCTGCGGAGCCCGCATCCCCACGCGCGCATCGTCTCGATCGACACCTCCAAGGCCGAGGCGCTGCCGGGGGTGAAGGCGGTGATCACGCGCGACGACTTCGCTGACCAGCCCTCGGAGTTCATCCCCGCGGGCGAGATGATGATGAACTACAAGGACGTGGTCCGGAACGTCATGGCCCGCGAGAAGGCCCTCTACGAGGGCCACGCGGTGGCCGCGGTGGCCGCCACCAGCACGGCCATCGCCCGGCGCGCTCTCAAGCTCATCGACGTGAAGTACGAGGTGCTGCCGCATGTCATCGACGCGGTGGCCGCGATGCAGCCGGGCGCTCCGCTGCTCCACGACGATCTCTTCACGGCGGGCGTCGAGCCCAAGCCCGACAAGCCTTCGAACGTGGCCAAGCGCATCGAGATCAAGCTGGGCGACCTCGAGGCGGGCTTCAAAGCGGCCGACCTCGTCATCGAGCGGGAGTTCAAGACGGCGCCCGTGCACCAGGGGTACATCGAGCCGCACGCCGCGCTGGCCAGCGTGTCCGAGGACGGCACCACCGAGCTATGGTGCACCACGCAAGGGCACTTCATCGTGCGCGCCCACTGCGCGAGGCTCCTCGGCCTCGACATGGGCAAGGTCCGCGTCACCGCCACCGAGATCGGCGGCGGCTTCGGGGGCAAGACCGTGGTGTACCTGGAGCCGCTGGCCATTGCGCTCTCGCGGAAGGCCAAGCGCCCCGTGAAGATGGTCATGTCGCGCGAGGAGGTCTTCAAGGCCTCCGGGCCTACCTCCGGCGCCACCGTGCGGGTCAAGATGGGGGTGAAGAAGGACGGCAAGTTCGTGGCCGCCTTCGCCGAGCTCAAGTACCAGGCGGGCGCCTTCCAGGGCTCGCCCGTGCAGCCTGGCGTGTTCTGCGCCTTCGCCCCGTACGACATCGAGAACGTGCACGTGATCGGCTACGACGTGGTGTCGAACCGACCCAAGGTGGCGGCCTACCGCGCCCCCGGCGCTCCCATTTCCGAGTACGCCGTGGAGAGCGTGGTGGACGAGATCGCCAAGAAGCTCGACATCGATCCCGTCGACCTGCGCTTGCAGAACGCGGCGCACGAGGGGACCAAGGCGGCCTACGGGCCCAAGTTCGGTCCCATCGGCCTCGAGGAGACGCTCAACGCCATCAAGAAGACGGAGCACTGGAACGCGCCGCTCCGAAAGTGGCAAGGGCGCGGTGTCGCCTCCGGGTTCTGGTTCAACATCGGCGGCGAGACCTGCGCCTCGCTCACCGTGAACGAGGACGGGACGGTCTCGCTGGTGGCGGGCACACCCGACATCGGCGGGCTCCGCGCCTCGCTGACCGCGGTGGCCGCGGACGAGCTCGGCGTACCCTACGACAAGGTGCGCCCGATCATCGGCGACACGGGCTCCATCGGATTCAACTTCCTCACTGGGGGCAGCCGCTCCGCTTTCTCGGGCTCCATGGCCATCGTGGAGGCCGCGAAGCAGATCAAGAGCGAGCTGTGCGCGCGGGCCTGCAAGCTGTGGGAGGCCAAGCCCGAGCAGGTCGAATTCTCCGGGGGCGCCGTCCGGCCGCTCGGCGCCCTCGCCGAGAAGGTCAAGCCCATGACCATCGCCGACTTCGCCAAGGTCGCGGGCAAGACGGGCGGACCCATCGGCGGCGTCGGGCGCATCAACGCGCAGGGAGCGGGGCCGAGCTTCGGCACGCACATGGTCGATCTCGAGGTCGATCCGGAGACAGGCCGCGCGACGATCCTGCGCTACACGGTGGCCCAGGACGCCGGCCGCGCGCTGCATCCCGCCTACGTGGAAGGGCAGTATCAGGGCGGCGCCGTGCAGGGTATCGGCTGGGCCCTCAACGAGGAGTACATCTACGGCGAGGACGGCAAGCTCCAGAACGCGGGCTTCCTCGACTACCGCATGCCCGTGGCCTCGGACGTGCCCATGATCGACACCGTGCTCGTGGAGGTGGCGAACCCGAAGCATCCGTACGGCGTGCGCGGCGTGGGCGAGACGCCCATCGTGCCGCCGCTGGGCGCCATCGCCAACGCCATGGAGCAGGCCACGGGCATCCGCTTCACCGAGTTGCCCATGTCGCCGCCGAGGGTGCTCAAGGCGCTCAAGGAGAAGGGCCTCCGCAAGGCCTAGGACGCGCATGGCGCGCGTGGTGCTGGTGGGGAACCTCGCGCAGCTTACGGGGGGCGTCGCCGAGTTCGAGCTCTCGGCGACGTCCGTGAAGCAACTCTTCGAGCAGCTCACCGAGCTGCATCCAGCCCTCGGCCCGCATCTGGACGAAGGCATCGCCGTGGCCATCGACGGCCAGATCTACCAAGACACGCTCCTCGAGCCGATCCAGCCCGACAGCGAGGTCTATCTCCTTCCGCAGATCGCGGGCGGCGGCACCTCTCCTTCCTAAGTCGAGTGCGGCACGTGTGCCCGGCCGGGTGGCGGCGGGGGGAGGGGTGCGCTCAGGCGGAGTGGGACCCCCTCGTCCTGCGCGCCGCCCGGAGGGCGGCGAATCAGGCGAGCGGGTGACGCAGCATGAGCGCACCCCTCCCCCCGACGACGGGACCCGGTCGTCTCGCGCTCCGCATCCCACCGAAGAATCCGCGCGAGCGCTGCTTAGAAATTCCAGTGCAGGACGTCGCGCACGACGCTCCAGCGCGGCGTGGCCAGCGTCCGCGGCTGGCCGAGTAGCCAGTAGCTCATCTCCCGCGCATGCATGCCGTCGGCCTTGCGGAGATCCAGCCAGTAGCTGACGAAGTGCACCATCTCGTCGGAGTGGGGCGGCATCAGGTACGTGAGGAGAAAGGGATTGCCCACGTCCTTGGGCACCACCGCGGTGATGCCGGGATGGGAGCGGGCGAGCGCGCCCGCCTGCTCGAGCGTCCAGATGGCCGCGTCGATCTTCGTGAAGTCGGGGAGCGTGGTGTAGTCGGGTACCACTACGATCTCCGCGCGCGGGAACACCCGGGCGAGAGCCGGCCGCAGCACGGGATCGTCGAACACGCCGATGCGGAGATTCGGCATGGCGAGGATCTGCCCACGCGTCATGAAGTGGGCCGCGCGGTCCGACGGCATGAAGAGGGCGAGGGGACTCTGGTAGTACGGCGACGACGCGGACAGCACGCTGAGCCGCCGCGTGGTGGCGTAGATGCCGGCCATGGCGATGTCGAACTTCCCTGCCACCAGATCGGCCTCGAGGTCGGGCCACTCGAAGGGCACGAACACGAGACGGACGTTCAGGGAGCGGGCGAGATCGTAGGCGTAGGCGACGTCGAAGCCCACGAGATCGCCGCGGTCGTTCACGTAGCAGAAGGGAATCACGGAGGCGTTGTAGCCGACGCGCAGGATGCCCGTCTGCTGGATGCGGCTGATGCCCGCCCCGGACGCTGTCGCCTCTCCCGCGGCCGCAGAGCTCTTTTCGTAGTCAGCCGCGCTCCGGTAGATGGTCGCTTGCACACCGCGCGTGACGAGAGGATCCAGGGTGAAGGCGCCGTAGTTCGTGGTAGCGGGAGCGAGGCGCCGGTGGGCCTGGTGGCCGGTCCAGGCGAGCGCGCCCAGAACGAGGGAGGGGAGGAGGATGGAGGCGACCAGGCGTCCGGGGCGGAGACGCAACTTGCCGTAGTAGGCCAGCGTGACGAGCACGCTCAGGAAGGCGAAGGCCATCACGGAGGCGATCACCTGGCCGTAGCGGGTGATGGTCTGGAGCTCCACGTAGAGCTCCGGTGTCCCGCGGGGCAGGGGCAGCCAAGCCGAGAGGAAGGCAACCGCGTTGACCGCGGAGGTGGGTGAGCCGAACCCCGAGAGCAACGTCATGAGGGGGAGGAGCGCCTCGTTCCGGCCCTCCAGCGGGGCCTTGAAGTAGTAGGCGGCGAAGACGAGGAAGAGGTAGACGAAGAAGTTGCCGAGCTGCCCGAGGGGATAGGCGACGGAGAGGTTCGTGCGGATGATGTCGTCGCGCTCGGGCTCTCCGATCCCACACCGATCGGCGATCCGGCGCGTCGCCTCCGTCACGAAGGGAAGGGCGGCCACGGACAGCGTGGTGACGGCGGCGATGGCGAGCGCCGCGCGCAGCTCGCGAATGACCTCGCGGTGGCCGACGGGCGCGAGCCCGGTGATGAGCCCGGGCAGGATCCAGAAGGAGAGGATGCCCGCCCCGATCATGAACAGCGCGAGGTAGAGCCCCATGTTGACGAGATCGTGCAGGGCGGTGGTGCCCGCGGTGACCGCGAAGAGGGCGAAGACGCCGATGGGAGCCAAGCGCACGATCCAGTTCCAGAAGCGCAGGCTGGCCAGGCGGATCGTCTCCAGCATGCTCAAGAGCGCCTGCTTGTCCTTGAGCGTCTGCATGGCCACCCCGTAGAAGATGCAGAAGATCACCACCGCGGGCACGTAGTTCTGGGTGAGCGCGGTGAAGAGGTCGGTGGGAATGAGGAGCCCGAGCAGGCTCGACACGCTGTGCGGCGCCCCCGCCCTCTCCGCGATGATGGCGGGATTCACCTCGGGAATGGCCTGGGCCAACGCGAAGAGGGTAGCGAAGGTGACCACCCACGCGACCATGTAGAAGATCCAGCCGCACTTGAAGAGCCGCCACGCCTTGGCCGGCTCCAGTGATCCGAGGCCGTGCAGCAGCGAGCAGATGAGGTAGGGATACACCGCCGCCTGGAGCAGCCCCACGTAGGCGAAGCCGATCGGGTTCAGGATTGCGCAGTCGTCGCCGAACACGATCCCGGCGAGGATGCCTGCGGCGCCGCCGACCAGCACCCACGAGGCAAGGTTCATGTCACCGCGAGACTCTACGCACGGCCCGGCGCAGGGTCAACGCCGCGTCTACACGCGCGGGACGGTGGAGAGGGCCCGACGGTGCGGGCGCCGCCAAAGGCTAGCCCGCCAGGTGAGGCCGATGAGGACAGTGCAGCCGAGGCCGGTCGTCACCAGCACGGTGACGGTGAGCGGGAAGCCCAGGCGATCGATGAGAGCGCCCGCGAGCATGAGCCCCAGAGGCAGGCCGTAGACGGCGAGCATGCGCACGCCCATCACGCGGCCGCGGAAGCGATCGCCGGAGGTGCCGAGGAGGTCGGCGGTCATCGAGATCATGGCCACGCTCTGGGCGAAGCCCGCGGCAAAGAGCACGGCGAGACCCAGCTCGAGTCTCCTCAGGTGGGCGAACACGAGGAGGAAGGCGTACCAGAGCGCGCTCCCCACGAGGGTGAAGCGGGCGGGCTGGCGCGAGCCCCCCGTGACGGCGATGGTGGCGGACGCGCAGAGAGCGCCCAGCGAGAAGCTGGCCACCAGCCAGCCGAGCCCGCGGGCGTCGACCTGGTAAATCGTCCTCGCCACGTAGGGGAGGAGGCCTTGCGTCGCGGGATAGGCGGTGAGGTTGACGAGGAAGGCGAGCCACATCATCGCCACGAGTGCAGGCGTGCGCAGCACGTAGGCCACGCCTTCCTTCAGATCACGCCACCCCGAGGAGCGGACGAGGGGTCGTCCCGCCGCGCCGGGTCCCTCCGCGGGATCGGCCACGGGACGCCGCCGCGCGATGCCGAAGGTGAGCGCGAGCCCGGCGAGGTAGAGAACGGTCACCGCGGCGTAGGCGGAGCCGACGCCCAGCGCCGTGGAGAGGCTCGCCCCCACGAGGGCGCCGGTGATCCGCGCGGTGTCCGTGATGGCGCGCGACAGCCCGACGGCGCCTCCCACCAGCGGCGCGGGAATGGTCTCGCCGATGAGCCAATTGCGCATCACGAGATCGTTGGAGCGCACGATGCCGACCAGGCCCGCGAGCACGAAGACGCGTCCCGTGGTGAGGGCGCCCGTGAAAGCCAGGATCGTGAAGAGCGCGGCGAACCCCGCATAGGTTGCGCGCATGGCGCACAGCATGAAGCGCCCACCGAGCCGGTCGCCCAGCACACCGAAAAGCGGCGAGGTCAGCGTGCCCGCAAACTGCAGGGAGGCGAAGAGGGTGAGGAGGAGTACGGAGCCCGTGTGCACCATGACGAACCAGCCGAGGATCAGGGTCTCCATCTCGAAGGCCCAGGAAGTGACGAGATCGGCGGGAAGCTGGAAGCGAAAGCTCCGTACGCGAAAGACGCTCAGGATCAACGGACGCGGGTTCTCCTCGCTGAGATGCGCGGCAGCGGCGCTGCTCGAGTACGCGCCACGAGCCTACACCAAACCTGCTATGATCGTGGGCACGTTCATGGCTCCGTCCCGCGTCTTCTACGGCTGGTGGATCACCGTCGCCTTCTCCTTCATGGTCTTCGTGTC
>DATGCY010000254.1:0-6770 GCA_035311385.1 Candidatus Methylomirabilota bacterium | reverse complement strand
CCTGATCTGCCGGAAGCCCGACGGCGCGATCCTGGGCGCCATCAACCTGAACGAGATCATCCGCGGTCCGGCCCAGAGCGCGTTCCTCGGCTATTGGATCGGCGCCGCCCACGCCCGCCAGGGCTACATGACGGAAGCGCTCTCGCTCGCCCTTCGCCACGCCTTCGGTTCACTCCGGCTCCATCGCGTGGAGGCCAACATCCTGCCCGTGAACGTTCCCTCCATCGCGCTGGTTCGGCGCGCAGGCTTTCATTACGAAGGCTACTCGCCCGGCTATCTCAAGATCGACGGCCGCTGGGAGGACCACGAGCGCTGGGCCCTGGTGGCCGATCGCTGGAAGCGCAGACGTGAGAAGATAGGCGGCGGCGTCAGGAGATCTCAGGGAAGAGCCGCGAGGAGCCAGCCATGAGCGTGAGCGAATCGGTCCGAGGGCGCGCCGTCGTTGTGCAACCGGGAGAGGGCCCATCCTACTGGCAACCCGTTCCCGCCAATGGCCATGCCGATCCCGCGCTGTATCCGGCGCGCACCGGCTTTGATGGTCTCTCCATGGGCTTCCAGAGCGTGGCGCCCGGCGGGCGCATTCGCGAGCACTCTCACGGCGAGCAGGTGGAGCTGCAGATCTGCTTCCGCGGCGGCGGGCGGGTCATGGTCGACGGCGCGGAACATCGACTCGTGCCCGGCACCGCCTGCTTCCTCGGCTACGACGTCAAGCACGAGATCATCAACGAGGGCCCCGACGATCTCGTGATGCTCTGGATCGTCTCCCCGCCGGGGCTCGAGAACTTTTTCGAGGCCATCGGCCGGCCCCGTGAGGCGGGCGCGCCGGCTCCCGCGCCATTCGAGCGGCCGCTCGACGTGGTCGACATCGAGCGCCGGCTGGGGATGAACGACACCGTCCGCTGAGCGGGGTGTGGTGAAGCCTCGTCGCGTACTTGTGGGGAATCTGAGCTATAGGCGCGCGAGGGCCGCTTCCATCCGCTCAAGTCCCTGGGTCAACAGCGCTCGCGGGCAGCCGAAGTTGAGCCGCACGAAACCCTCGCCCCCCCGCCCAAAGGTGACGCCGTCGTTGAAGGCGACGCGCCCGGAATCGAGGAAAAAGGTGAAGGCGTCGTTGTTCGGTATCCGCGCCTTCCGGCAGTCGAGCCAGGCAAGATAGGTTCCCTCGGGCATGCCCATCTCCACGCCGGGGAACCGGCTCCGCACGTGCTGCACGAGAAAGTCGCGATTGCTCTCGAGATAGCGCAGGAGCTCGTCGAGCCAGGGCTGGCCGTCCCGATACGCGGCGAGCATCGCGGTGTAGCCCATGACGTTGACGGCCTGCACCATATCCGCGCGAGCCGCGATGAACTTGTCGCGGAGGGCGCGGTTTGGGATCACCGCCACCGAGCACTTGAGGCCAGCCAGGTTGTAGGTCTTGCTCGGCGCCATGAGCGTTATCGTGCGCGCCTCGATCTCTGGATCGAGCGAGGCCATGGGCACGTGGCGGTGGCCGGAGTAGACGAGATCGCCGTGCACCTCGTCCGCGCAGATGATCAAATCGTGGCGCAGACAGATTTCCGCCATCCGCATCAATTCCTCCTTGGTGAAGACACGCCCCACGGGATTGTGGGGGTTGCACAGGAGGAAGATGCGGGTGCGCGGAGTGATGGCCCGCTCGAAGGCCTCGAAGTCGATGGTGTAGCGGCCGTCCGCCTCCCGCCCGAGGTAGACGCCATCGCGTGACATGCCCACGTTGTCGGGGAGGCGAAGGATGGGCGGATACACGGGCAGGCACATGAGGACGCCATCGCCGGGGCCGGCGAAGGCACGGCACGCCGTGTTGAAGCCGGGGATCACCCCGGGGAGGAGCACCATGGCCTCGGGCTCGACCGACCAGCCGAAGCGCTTCTTGAAGCGCTCCTGCATCACCTGATGGAACTCAGGCTGCTCCACGCCGTAGCCAAACACCCCATGCTCCACCCGCTCACGCAGCGCGCGCACCACGGGCTCCGGGGAGGCGAAGTCCATATCGGCGACCCAGAGAGGGAGGACGTCCGGCGGATACTTGTGCCACTTGTTGCTCTCGGTGTGACGACGCTCGATGATGCGATCGAAGTCGTAGGGCATGGTCAGGAAGGATAGACGAGGGCCCGGGGTGGGGCAAGCGCGCTCGGAACGCTTGACTCGCGCGCGAAACATGGGCATAAGTGAGGGGTTGCCGCAGCGCGGCGTCGTCGCCCATCCCCACTGGTCTAGGAGATTTGCACATGAGCGGAATCCATGAAACGCACCGGCGCGCCGTCTGGATCCTTCCGGCGCTCCTGGCCTTGGTTCTCATGGCCGCTCTCGCCGGGACGGCGCTCGACGCCGCTTGGGCGCAGAGCGCAGCCCCGGCCCCGCAGCATCAGGGGGGCGGTGAGGCCAATCTCAAGATCCCCGATCTCGCCCAGGTGAGCTTCGGGGGCCTGACCGGTCGCGTGCTCCTGCAGTGGGGTCTGCTCGTGACCCTCTTCGGCGGGGTTTTCGGCATGGTGATCTATCACCAGCTCAAGGGCCTGCCCGTGCACCAATCCATGCGCGACATCTCGGAGCTGATCTACGAGACGTGCAAGACGTATCTGGTGACGCAGGGCAAGTTCCTCTTGATCCTCTGGGTCTTCATCGCGGTCATCGTGACCTTCTACTTCGGCTTCCTCCAGAACTTCTCGGTCCAGCAGGTCACCATCATCCTGTTCTTCAGCCTGGTGGGTATCGCGGGCAGCTATGGGGTGGCGTGGTTCGGCATGCGCATCAATACCTTCGCCAACTCCCGCACCGCCTTCGCGAGCCTGCAAGGCCGGCCCTTTCCCGTCTACGCCATCCCCCTTCGCGCGGGCATGAGTGTGGGCATGCTCCTCATCAGCGTGGAGCTCCTCATCATGCTGTGCATCCTCCTCTACGTGCCGCGTGACTACGCGGGAGCCTGCTTCATCGGCTTCGCCATCGGGGAGTCGCTGGGGGCTTCCGCCCTCCGCATCGCGGGCGGCATCTTCACCAAGATCGCCGACATCGGCTCCGATCTCATGAAGATCGTGTTCAACATCAAAGAAGACGACGCACGGAACCCGGGCGTCATCGCGGACTGCACGGGCGACAACGCGGGCGACTCCGTGGGCCCCAGCGCCGACGGCTTCGAGACCTACGGGGTGACGGGGGTGGCCCTCATCTCCTTCATTCTCCTCGCCGTGCCCAAGGAGACGATCCAGGTCCAGCTCCTCGTGTGGATCTTCGTGATGCGCGTCATGATGATCGTGGCGAGCGGGGCCTCCTACTTCATCAACGACATCTTCGCGCGCGGCCGCTACGGGCAGGCGGCCCGGATGAACTTCGAGCAGCCGCTGACCAGCTTGGTGTGGATCACCTCCATCGTGTCGGTGGTCCTGACCTACATCGTCTCCTGGTGGCTGATCCCGACTCTGGGCGACGGCTCCCTGTGGTGGAAGCTCGCCACCGTCATCACCTGCGGCACCCTGGCCGGCGCTATCATTCCCGAGTTCGTCAAGGTCTTTACCTCCACGGAGTCCTCGCACGTGCGCGAGGTGGTCATCTCGGCGCGCGAGGGCGGCGCTTCCCTCGACATCCTCTCCGGTCTGGTGGCGGGCAACTTCAGCGCCTACTGGCTCGGTATGGTGGTGGTGGGCCTCATGGGCATCGCCTATCTGGTGAGCCGCCAGGGGCTGGACGCGCTCATGATTGCTCCCGCGGTGTTCGCCTTCGGCCTCGTCGCCTTCGGCTTCCTCGGCATGGGCCCGGTGACCATCGCAGTGGACTCCTACGGACCCGTCACCGACAATGCGCAGTCGGTCTTCGAGCTCTCCGTCATCGAGCAGATCCCCGGCATCCAGGGCCAGCTCAAAAAGGAGTTCGGCTTCGACGTGAACTTCGAGTCGGCCAAGCACATGCTGGAGGAGAACGACGGCGCCGGCAACACCTTCAAGGCCACCGCCAAGCCCGTGCTCATCGGCACCGCGGTGGTGGGCGCCACCACCATGATCTTCTCGATCATCGTGGTGTTGACCCAGGGCCTGACCCAGAACGTCGAGAAGCTCTCGCTTCTCCATCCGCCCTTCCTCCTTGGGCTCATCACGGGCGGGTCCATGATCTACTGGTTCACGGGCGCCTCGACGCAGGCGGTGACCACGGGCGCCTATCGCGCAGTGGAGTTCATCAAGGCCAACATCCGGCTGGAGGGCGTGACCAAAGCCTCCGTGACGGACAGCAAGAAGGTGGTAGAGATCTGCACGCAGTACGCCCAGAAGGGCATGTTCAATATCTTCCTCGCCGTCTTCTTCGCCACCCTCGCCTTCGCCTTCCTCGAGCCCTACTTCTTCATCGGCTATCTCATCTCCATCGCCCTGTTCGGCCTCTTCCAAGCCGTGTTCATGGCCAACGCGGGCGGCGCGTGGGACAACGCCAAGAAGGTGGTCGAGGTCGACCTGAAGGAGAAAGGCACGCCGCTCCACGCGGCGGCGGTGGTGGGGGATACCGTGGGCGATCCCTTCAAGGACACCTCCTCGGTGGCCATGAATCCCATCATCAAGTTCACCACGCTCTTCGGGCTCCTCGCCGTGGAGCTGGCGGTGAGCCTGACCCTGGAACGCGGGGCTGCGCTGAGTCTGTTCCTCGCCACCCTGTTCTTCGTGGTCTCCGTCGTCTTCGCGTGGCGCTCCTTCTACAACATGCGGATCAAGGTCGCCGCCTGAGGGGGAGGGCCGTGAGCATCGTCGAGCGCTTCGCCAAGGCCTTCAACGGACGCGACGTAGAGGCCCTGCTCGCCTGCTTCACGGCGGAGGCGACCTATCGCGATCTCTTCTACGGGCCTCACGCGGGACGGGTGGCCTTGCGCGGCATGTTCGAGCGGATGTTCCGCGAAGGCCAGGACTATCACTGGGGCATGGACGTGATCGTGGAGGACGAACGGCGCGCCGCCGCGGAGTGGACGTTCGCTTACACGGCCTCCGCCGCGGTGCCCCGCAGCGAGGGGCGCCGCGTGCGCTTCTCCGGCATGAGTCTCTTCGAGCTCCAGGGCGGGCGCATCCACGCCTATCGCGAGTACGCGAATACGGGGGCGGCCCTTCTCCAGCTCGGCTTTGCTCCCGAGAGCATCGCCAAGGTGCTCCGCCGCGGCCTGGAGACGGGCTGACTTCAAGGCGCGCCTGCGCTCGTACCAGCTCCCCACCGAAGTCTTCGGTCTCCGCGAGCGCGGGGCAGAGTCGCCCGCGTCGAGGTGATACGATGTGTCGGGGAATGATGCGCTCATGACCGAGTCCTCGGTGCCCGCCCCGCCCCTCGATCCCGCCGACGTGGACGGCGTGATCCAGGCCGTGCGCTTCGAGCTCTTCCGCGAGAACATCTACGGCGCGCTCGACATCCTGGAGGCCGCCCAGGCCAAGCGCCCGCATTCCCGTTACGTCGAGCAGTCCGCGCGCATCCGTTCCTGGCTCGGCCACTTGGAGAGCCGCGAGGCCTACGTGGCCGCGCAGGAGCAGCAGTACCGAGGGCTGCGCTGGAAAATGGGACTCAAGCTCCTGGAGAAGCAGCTGCGCATGCTCTCCGGCAAGAAGACCCGCAAGATGATCGAGCGACGCGGCCGCGATCCGGAGTTCCAGGAGCTCGAGCGCGAGGTGGCGGCGATCAAGCCGCAGCGCGTGCTGGATGCGGGTAGCGGCGAGGGCGGGGTGGCTATGGCCCTGTGCGCGCGGCATCCCGAGCTCACCGTGGATGGCGTCGAGGTGTCATCGACCAACGTGAAGATCGCCCGGCGTCTCAATCGCTCGCGCTCCGCGACGTTTCGTCAAGGGCTGGCGGAAGAAGTGCACGAGTACTTCGAGCCCGGCCGCTTCGACCTCGCCTACTCGTTCGCCGTCCTCGAGCATGTGCGCGACGTGGACGCTACCGTGCGCTCGATCATGACCGTGCTCCGTCCGGGCGGCCGGTTCTGCTTCGTGGTGCCCATGCACGAGTTCCGCGTCAAGGGTCCCATCCCGGACTACGCTCCCATCCACGGCTACGCCGATCACTGCCGCGTCTTCAGCGAAGCCGAACTCCACACGCGATGGGGCAGCGCGCCGGAGTTCCGCGTGGTGAAGATCCCGGGAGCATGGAAGCATGGCGAGATCCCCGACTGCTTCGAGCCCGTGGAGTTCGGCTCCTTCTTCGTCTCGTTCACCAAAGCCTGACCGGGCCTCGGCTCCCGTCGCTCACCTCCTCACCCCTAGGTTTCCCCCGTCAGCGCTGCCAGTTTTCGTCGGCCCCGTCGCCGGCGTTCGTCTGTCAGCCGCGAGACGGAGTGCGTGAGACGTGAATGATTTCAAGCCTCTGGCCACTGGCATAGATGTTGAAGCCTCGGTAGGCATGGTTTTCCAGCCGGACCCTCCACCTGCTTTCCAGGCTGCCGCGGCGGCGGAAGCGGGGCCGCTCTGGAACCAGTGGTTCAGACGGAAGATTTCGCTGGCGCTGACTCTCAGCGCCGCCATTCCCGTGCTTCTCCTCGGCTATTCGATCTTTGGAGCCCTCATGGCGTGGCTTGGTCAGGACCCGTTCTTCGGCCATGACGCGCTGTGGGGGCAAACACTTCTCGTATTCACGGGTCTCCTGATGTCCGCGGGCGGCCTCGTCATCTGGGATCTTGCCTCCATCGTCCGGCGGACGGCGGAGACAGTGGCGGCCACCAGCGACGTCGAGTCAGCGGTGGCGGAAAAGACGGATCAGATTGGGGTACTCATGGGCTCCTTCTCACGCATGCTCTCCAC
>DATGCY010000253.1:0-6699 GCA_035311385.1 Candidatus Methylomirabilota bacterium | reverse complement strand
GAGAAGGGCTTCTCGTAGGCCGGAGCGAGCTTGTCCGTGACGCGGCGCTGGGTGTCTTCCAGCGTCGCGCCGCGGGCAACCTCCTCGCGAACGGCCTCCACCATGTCGCTCACGTAGCTTCGGAAGGTGGCGAGCCACTCTCGTCCCGTCGGCGCTCCGTGCCCCATGATGATGTGGGTGAAGTCGAGGGCGGCCAACCGATCCAGCGTGCTCGCCCAGTCCTCGGGATAGCCGTCTCCCATGTAGGGCGTCCAGCCGATGAGGGCGTCCCCCGTCACCACCACCTTCTCCTTCGGCAGGTACACGAAGACGTCGCCCTCCGTGTGCGCGCGGCCGAGGTGGAGGAGATGGATCTCCCGGTCGCGCCGGTAGATCTTCATCGTGCCCTCGAAGACCATGGTGGGGAGCGCGGGCTGCAGCGCTGTCACCTCCGCGTGATACGACTCGGCCAGGCGAAGATCCGTGCGCAGGCGCTCCCGCTCACCGTCGCCGCTGGCCCTCGCCACCGCCGCCTTGAGCTTGGCGATCTCCGCGGGCATCTCCCGCACGTGATCCTGGATGCGCTTGAGCCCCTTGCGCACCATGGCCTCGCGGGTGAGCTGGTTGGTCACGATCTCCGCCCCTGGATAGGTGGCGGGATAGACCTCGTTGCCGTGCCAGTGGTCCCAGTGGAAGTGCGTGTTGACCACGTAGCGCACAGGCTTGGCCGTCATCTCGCGCAAGCGCTCCACGATCACCCGCGCCGCCGAAGGCTTGGAGTGCGTGTCCACCACCATCACCCCGTCGTCGCTCTCGATGATGGCGGTGTTGGAGTTGACTTTGTAGGCGGGCTCGGCCACCGCCGCGTACACACCGTCGGCGACCTTCTGGAACTCGAACTTCGCGTCACCTCGGCTCGGACCCTCATGGCTGCAGCAGTCCATGCGATGCGGTCCTTCTAAGGCTTGAGGCCGTACAGGCGGCGCGTGTTGTCGGCGAGGATCTTGCGCTTCTGGGTGTCCGTGATGTCCCCCCGCTCCTTGATCTCGTCGATGGAGCCGGGGAAGCTGTGATCCCAGTGCGGGAAGTCCGAGGCGTAGACGATCTGGTTCTCTCCCACCAGCTTGAGGGCCTGGGGCAGGAGCCACTCGTCGGCCTCGCAGGAGAAGTAGATGGAGCCGCTCCGGATGTAGTCGCTCGGCTTTCTCGTGAGCGCGGGCGCCTCCTCGGCGCGCTTGACGTACTCGTCGTCCATGCGCTCCATCCAGTAGGGGGCCCAGCCGCAGCCCGCCTCGAGGAAGGCGATGCGCAGGCGCGGGAAGCGCTCAGGAATGCCCTCGAAGACCACGGAGGTGATCTGCCGCATCTGGCCGAAGGCGTGCGAGCAGGTGTGGGCCTGGATGAACTTCGAGAAGAGATCCACGCCGGCCCCACCCAGGTGCGAGCCCGAGGCGTGAATCCCCAACATCACCCCGAGGCGGTCGGCCTCCTCGTACACGGGGAGGAAGCGCTCGTCGCCCAGCAGATGCGTGCCGTCGGCGGCGAGCATGCCGCCCACGTGACCGAGCTCGGTCACGGCGCGACGCAGCTCGGCCGCCGCCGCCATGGGATCCTGCACGGGGAGGAGGGCCACTGACTGAAGACGCGGGCTCACCTTGATGAACTCCTCGTGCATGAGCGTGTTGTAGGCGCGGCAGAGGCGCACCGCCCACTCCCGATCCTTGAGGAAGCTCATGAAGAGGCCGAGGGTCGGGTAGAGCACGGCCAGTTCCATGCCACCCGTGTCGAGGGCGCGCAGCCACTCGTCGGCGGTGCCCGCCCAGTCGTGGAACTTGTCGACGAGCCGCCGATCCCATCCGTCGGCCGTGTAGAGCGGGAAGGTGAGGGAGCGCCGGCGATAGGGCTCGTCCAGATATCTCGCGATCTGCTCGTACGACTCCGTCACGTGGCCGTCGGCATCGAGGACGGCATAGGACTGGCTCATCGCGTGCCCCTCCAGTGCGGGATCGCCTCGGGGTTGACGCAGTGGGCGGGCGCTTCGCCCCGCGTCGCCGCGAGGATCTGCTCGAAGGCGAGCCGGAGATTGGCGCGTCGCCCTGCCTCGCTGTGGCTCACGTTGTGCGGGGTGAGGATGAGCCGCTCGGGGTCGACGCCGCGCAGGAGATTGGCGGGGGGCAGCGGCTCTTTCACGAACGCGTCGACCGCCGCACCGGCGATCCAGCCTTCCCCGATCGCCCGCGCGAGGGCTTCCTCGTCGGCCATCTCGCCCCGCGCCGTGTTGACGAGCACGGCGGTAGGCTTCATGCGGCGAAGCTCCTTCTCCCCGATCAGCCCGCGCGTCTCGTCGGTGAGCGAGGCGTGGAGTGACACCACGTCGGACTCGGCCAGCACCGTGTCGAGGTCGACGAGGGTGACATCGAGCGCCTCGGCCTGTGCCATCGGGATGTAAGGGTCCGACGCGAGGAGGCGCACGTCCCAGTTCACGAGACGCCGCGCCACGTGGGAGCCGACCCGCCCCAGGCCGACCAGCCCCACCGTCTTTCCGAAGAGGAACTCGCCGCGATCCTGACGCTGCGCCCATTCGCCGCGGCGAAGCTTGGCCTCGTTGTGCTTGACGCGCTTGAGGAGCATCAGGATGAGGCCAATGGTTGCCTCCGCCACCGCGATGAAGTTCTCCGGGGTGGGACTGTTGGCCACGAGCACGCCCAGGCGGGTGGCGGCCGGAATATCGATCTTGTCCGTTCCGATGAAAGGCACGATGACGAGCCTGAGGCGGGGCACGGCTTCCATCACACCGCGGGTGATGGTCTCGAGGTGCGAGGCGAGGATCACGTCGACATCGCGCGCGGCGGCGATCAGATCCGCTTCCGTGTAAGCGATACGGCCGGGCTGATCGAGCGGTCGGCCGATGGCGACCTCGTGGCCCGCGTCCCGCAGAGGCCCGAGCTCTTCGGATGCGCCGCTGGGTCCGGTGGCAAGGATCTTCATCAGGGCTTCTTGCAGATGACGTTGAGGAGCGCCTGACGCTTCTCGTCCTTGACCACCCGCAGCGCCCGCTCGAGAGCCGCGGGAAGCTGGGCGGGATCCTCCACGCGCTCGCCGTGCCCGCCCGAGGCGCGGCAGACCATTTCGTAGTCTGGCGCGGGCTCGAGCGCGGTGAGAGGCATGGAGTCCGTCTTGACCGCCCAGCCGTCGCGAGCATGCGACTGGACCGCGCGCTTCACGGCGTTCCACGTGCGGTTGTTGAAGATGACGAAAAGCGCGGGCAGGTTGTAGGCGCGCGAGACGAAGTGAGCGGCGGTGGGCGCCCCGAAGATGTAGGCGCCATCGCCCACGCAGCAGACCACCGTCTTGTCCGGGGCGGCCAGCTTGGCCCCCAGCGCCGCCCCCAGTCCCCAGCCCAATCCGCCCGAGGAGGGCGCGGCAAAGTAGCTGCCCGGTCGGCTGAAGCAGGCCTGGCTTGCGTCGAGATCGTACTCGTTGACGACGATCGTCTGCTCGTCCACCACGTTGCCGACGCAGCGGGAGACCCAGGCCATGTCCATCGGGCTCTCGCCCTGGACCGCCTTCGCCCGAGCGGCCGCGGCCGCCACCACGCGCGCGTGCTCGGCTTCCCAACGCGCACGTCGGTCCTTCACGAGCCCGCCGTCCGCGCGACGGCTCACCGCCTCTGCCAGCGCCTGCAGCGCGAGGCGCGGCGTGCCGCCCAGGGTGAGGTCCATGGGGAAGCCGCGGATCGGATAGCGAGAGAAGAGCGGATCGACGCCCACGTGCACGATGCGCGTCTCGGCCCGCGGATGCTTGAGGCCGGGGAACCAGGGCACGTCGGACTCGATCACCAGGACGGCGTCGGCCGCGTCCAGATGCGCGCTGGCGTCGAAGCCGCCGTGGAGAGGATGATTTTGCGGAAAGTTCACATAGGTATGGAACTGGTCGAAGACGGGTGCCCCGAGCGCCTCGGCGAGAGCGACCAGGGAACGCACCGCGCCCGGATCGCGCCCCGCTGCCTTCGTGATGATGATCGGATTGCGCGCGGAAGCGAGGACCTGCGCTGCCTCCTCTACGCTTTCGGCCGCGGGGACGAGCGCCCCCGGCCGGGCCATACGCGCGGGATCTGCGTACTCGATGCCGTCCTGGCGCTCGGAGAGCACCTCGCGGGGCAGGGTAAGGTACACGGGGCCTTGCGGCTCCGCATGCGCGAGGGCGAGCGCACGGTCCACCACCGTCTCCAAATCGGAGGCGCTCCGGAGCTCGTAGTCCCACTTGACGAACTCGCGCACCATGGCCGCCTGATCGAACGACTCCTGCGCCCAGTGGATGGGGCGGTCCCGGCTGCCCAGGTGTCCCGCCTCGGAGATCGGGTTGCGTCCCGCGCTGAAGAGCATAGGCACGTTGGCGCGCGCAGCGTTGATGACGCCGCCCACCGCGTTGCCCGCGCCCACGATCACGTGGACCATGACGGCCTGGGCGCGACCGGTGACCATGGCGAAGCCGTGGGCCATGGCCACTGCGGGGACCTCGTGCGGCACGGTGAGGGGGCGCGGGGCGGCCTGTCCCTGGGCCCCGCGCTTCGCGTACGCTTCGATGAGCGGCGCGAAGTCGGTTCCCGCGTTGGCGAAGAGATACTCCACACCGCGCGCGGCGAGGAGCTCGAGGTAGGCTTCGGCAGTGCTCTCGACGGCGGCGCGCTTGCGCATGTGAGTTCTCCTTGGTGAGCAGGCGGTGAGAGAAAAAGCGTGCCGAGCTTAGCGCCGGGGGGAGGACGGGTCAAGGAGGAAGGCGAAGAGGCGAGGGATGGGGACGACGCGCTAGCGGGTCGACGAGCCCTTGGCGGGAGCCTTGATCTCCTTCTCGCTGAGGGCCGCCACGCGCGCCTGGAGGCGCTTGACGAGCTCCGGGTAGCCGTTGGTGCGGATCACGCGATCGAACTGCGAGCGATAGTTGGAGATGAGGCTCAGATTCTCGACGAGGATGTCGTAGGTGAGCCAGCGATCTCCCTTGAGGGTGAGCCGTGACTCCACGGGAATCTCCGTCCCCTTGGCGGTGACGATGCGCGCGCGCACCACCGCCTTGTCGCCCGTGATTTCCTCGCTCACGTAGTTGAGGCGTTCGCCCCCGTACTCGTCGATGCGGGAGATGTAGGTCTGCTCGAGAAGATTGGCGAAGAGCTTGGTGAACTCCTCACGCTCAGCGGGCGTGCGCTCCTGCCAATGCAGACCCAGCACGCGCTGCGCGGTCTCTGTGGTGTCAAAAGCCTCGCTGGCCACCTTGCGCACCTGCGCGCGCTTTTCGGGCAGCGACAGGCTGGGGTTCTCCAGTACCTTCAGAATCTGGTCCGTGTAGGTGCGAAGCTGTTCGGTGGGGGCGCCGGCCCAGCCATCGGTGGCGAGACCGAGGATGAGAGTGAGAGCGAGAAGAACAGTCCCGTACCAGTGCATGCGTGCTCCTGAGATTTTGTGGAGATCGACCCGTCTGCCTTCATTGTACCCCCTTGCCCGGCCCGCCTTGACATCGGAGAGGCCCCGGTCTTGAATTCCCGCATGACGCCGTCCAACCCGCACTCCCAGACCACGCGCGAGGGTGTCGACGTCGCCGATCCGTGGGCCGCCATCGAGGCGTGCTACGAGCGCGGCTGGACGGACGGCCTGCCCGTGGTGCCGCCCACCGAGGCCCTCGTCGATGCCATGCTCGCCGCGGGGCCGTGGCGCCCCGACGACGTGCTTCTCCACGAGCCAGTGCGGGACCGCGCGGTTACCGCGGAGAAGGCGGCGATCAACGCGGTGATGGCGGGCTGCCGACCCGAGTACTTCCCTGTGGTGGGCGCCGCGCTCCAGGCCATCGGAGACGACTCCTTCATGCTGCACGGTCCGGCCACGAGCACGGGGGGCGCGGCTCTCATGGTGATCGTCAATGGGCCCATCCGCGAGCGCCTCGAGCTCAACGGAAAGGTCAATCTCTTCGGCCCGGGCCCGCGCGCCAACGCGACCATCGGCCGCTCCCTCCGTCTCGTGCTCCTCAACTGCCTCGACTGCCGCCCCGGCATCCTCGACAAGTCCACGCAGGGCTGGCCGGGCAAGTACTCCCTCTGCTTCGCCGAGGACGAGGCGTCGAGCCCGTGGGAGCCCCTTCACGTCGCGCGGGGCTTCGGGGCACCCCAGTCCACGGTCACCGTCTACGCGGCAGAGTCAGGCCACAACGTGCTGAGTCACGGGACGAGCGAGCCGGAGCCTCTCCTCACCTGCTTCGCCGATGCGATGGCGAGCCTCGGTAGCCTGAGCCCGGGACGCACGGTGATCGTGTTCGCTCCGGAGCACGCCACGCACCTTCGCCGGGCGGGCTGGTCGCGGTCGGAGACGGCGCACTGGCTCTACGAACACGCCTGGCGCACTCTCGCCGACGTCAAGCGCGGCGGTAAGGTCGAGCCCGCTTTCTACACGAATCCCGACCTCGTCGACTGGCTCTACCGTGATGCGCCCTGCGGCCGACCCGCCCTGCCCGCGAATCCGGACGACGCGGCCCGCGTGCGAAATGGCGACGAGACAGTGCGGGTCCATCGCGGCCTCGGGCCCGAAGACATCTTGCTCACGGTAGGTGGCGGCGACGCGGGCGGACACTCCGCGGTTTTTCCGTCGTGGAGTCGCGGCCGTTCCGTGCCCTTCGTCACCAAGGAGGTACCGACATGACGAAAATCCTCGATCCCACGCTCCGCGCGCCCGGGGC
>DATGCY010000252.1:0-2535 GCA_035311385.1 Candidatus Methylomirabilota bacterium | reverse complement strand
TCCTTCGTGCACTCGAGCTGGGCGCAGGGCATCGAGCCGTGGCGCTTCAACCTGCCCACGTACGACTGGCCGGGCCCGATCAACGTGCGGACGGTGCTGGACCGGCCGCTGTTCCGCGCGGGCGAGACGGTGTCCATGAAGCACGTGATCCGTCGACAGGAGCTCCGAGGCTTTGCCATTCCCCCCGCCGCAGAGCGACCGGCGAAGCTCAAGATCCGCCACGAGGGGAGCAACGACGAGTACGAGCTACCCGTGACGTGGGACGGCGGCGGCATCGCCGAGAGCACGTGGTCCATCCCGAAGAATGCCAAGCTCGGCCGCTACGACGTCGAGATGGAGGTGGCGGGAGACGGCGGGCGGCCGCGCGGGCAGACGCGCGGGCAGACGCAGACGGTGGTCTCGGGCGGGTTCCGCGTCGAGGAGTTCCGCGTGCCGCTGATGCGCGCCATCCTCAAGCCGCCCGCAGATCCGCTCGTTGCCGTTTCGGAGTTTCCCCTCGACGTGAGCGTCCAATACCTGGCCGGCGGCGGGGCCTCGAAGCAGCCGGTGACGGTGCGGGCGCAGCTCTCGCCACGGGCGCAGCCGGCCTTCGAGCTCTTCGACGACTTCAGCTTCGCCAATGGCTCGCTTGCCCCGGGCACCACGCGGCGCACAGGCAGTGAGTACGAGGACGAGGACGAGGGCAGCGATGAAGACGCGGAGACGCGCGCGCCAGGGCGTCCACCTCAGAGCGTGCATCAACGCGAAGAGGTGATCCTGGACGCCGCGGGCACCGCGCGTGTCATCATCAGCAAGCTGCCGCACTCGGCCGTGCCCCAGGACGTGCTCACCGAGGTCGAGTTCCGCGATCCGAACGGCGAGATGCTGACCGCGGCCACCCGCGTGCCGCTGTGGCCGGCGCGCTGGCTCGTGGGGATCAAGCCCGAGGCATGGGCGGCCTCCAAGAACGATTTGCGCGTGACGGCGGCGGTGGTGGATCTCTCCGGCAAACCGCTAGCGCAGGTGCCGGTGCGCATCGAGGTGCTCCAGCGCACGAGCTACGCCAATCGCAAGCGCCTGGTCGGCGGCTTCTACGCCTACGAGTACGTGCAGGAGGTGAAGCGCCTCGGCGAGCTCTGCCGCGGGACGACGGATGCACGCGGGCGCATGCCGTGCGCGGGTAAGACGAGCGCTTCCGGCCAGCTCGTGCTCCAGGCCCGCATCCAGGACGACGCCGGTCACGCGGTGGCCGCCCACCAGGACGTGTGGGTGGCGGGCTCGGAGGAGTGGTGGTTCGACGTGCGCGACAGCGACCGCATCGACGTGCTGCCCGAGCAGAAGCGCTACGAGCCGGGGCAGACGGCGCGGCTCCAGGTGCGCATGCCCTTCCGCGAGGCGACCGCCCTCGTGACCGTGGAACGCGAGGGCGTGCTCGATGCGATGGTCGTCCCGCTCTCCGGCCGCGAGCCCCTGGTGACGCTGCCCCTCAAGGACGACTACGCGCCCAACGTCTTCGTCTCTGTCTTCGTGGTACGAGGGCGCGTGGGCGACGTGCAGCCCACGGCCATGGTCGATCTCGGCCGCCCCGCCCACAAGCTCGGCATCACCGAGCTCCGCGTGGGCTGGCGCGCCCACGAGCTCGCGGTCACCGTCACGCCCGATCGGCAGGTGTACCAAGTGCGGGAGAAAGCGCGGGTGAAAGTGCGGGTGCGCACCGCCGATGGGAAAACGCCGCCCGTGGGGAGCGAGATCGCCTTCGCCGCCGTGGACGAAGGCCTGCTCGAGCTGGCGCGCAATCCTTCGTGGGACCTCCTGGAGGCGATGATGCGGCGCCGGTCCTATCTCGTGGAAACGGCCACCGCGCAGGGGCAGGTCGTGGGGCGGCGCCACTTCGGGCTCAAGGCCGTGCCCCAGGGCGGGGGCGGCGGGCGCCAGGGCACGCGTGAGCTCTTCGACACGCTCCTGCTCTGGAATGCGCGGGTGCCGCTCGACCCCAGCGGCGAGGCGACGGTGGAGGTGCCGCTCAACGACTCACTCACCTCGTTCCGCCTCGCCGCCATCGCCACGGGCGGCGTCGCCCTCTTCGGCACGGGACGCGCCTCCATTCGATCCACGCGCGACCTCATGGTGCTGTCGGGCATCGCACCGCTCGCCCGCGAAGGCGACCGGATGCGCCCCGAGGTGACCGTGCGCAATACCACGGACAAGGCGATGGACGTCACGGTGACCGCGCGCGCCGAGGGGCTCAAGCAGCCGCTCCCTTCGCAGTCGTTTCCCTTGCCGGGCGGCGAGGCGCGCATCGTTGGCTGGGAGGTGACGGTGCCGGCAGGCATCCATGCCGTGGCGTGGGAGGTGGAAGCCGCCGCGCGCTCCGGTCCGAGCGATCGCGTGCGGGTAAGCCAGCAGGTGATCAGTGCGGTGCCCGTCCGCGTCTACCAAGCGACCCTCGCCCAGTGGGAGCGGACCATCCGCGAGCCCGTCGAGCGTCCCGCCGACGCGCGCCCAGGCGAGGGCGGCATCCGTGTCCAGCTCCGCCCCTCGTTGATCGACGGCATG
>DATGCY010000251.1:0-2978 GCA_035311385.1 Candidatus Methylomirabilota bacterium | reverse complement strand
CCGAAGGCGGACACGTCGATGTCGCCCGACTTGAGGGCGGCCAGCGCGGAGTTGGGATCGGGAATGAAGCGGAAGGTGACCTTGTCGAGGTGAGGCAGCCCCTTGACGTGATAGTCCTTGTTCTTCGCCAGCACGATGCGGTCGCCTCGCACCCAGTCCGCTACCGTGAAGGGGCCGGTACCTATAGGCGCGCTCTTGAGGGTGTCGACGGCCTCGCGGGGATAGATCACCGAACCCTGGCGCGCCATCTCGAGGAGGAAGTTCGCGTTGACTTCCTTGAGGGCGATGCTGACCGTGTAGTCGTCCTTGACGATGATCTCGCGGATGATCTCGTACCGCTTCTGGAAGGGATGCTTGGTCTCCGGGTTGGCCGCGCGCTCGAGAACGAACTTGACGTCGGCCGCCTTCATCTCACGCCCGTTGTGGAAGTGCACGCCCTTCTTGAGGAAAAACGTGTAGTTCTTGCTGTCCGTGGTGTACCACCGGTCGGCCAGCCACGGCACGAGCTTGCCGCTCCTGTCGACCTTGACCAGGCATTCCTGGACGTTGTAGTGCACGACGGCGGCGATCGCGGAAGCGGGGCTGGCCGTGAGATCGAGACCCGGCGGCTCGGCCGGGATCTGCACGGCGAGGGTACCCTGCGCCGACGCGGGCCCCGCCGCCGTCACCAAG
Organism: Candidatus Methylomirabilota bacterium; assembly: GCA_035311385.1. Lineage (GTDB taxonomy): Bacteria > Methylomirabilota > Methylomirabilia > Rokubacteriales > CSP1-6 > AR37. The sequence continues at coordinate 2,306 of DATGCY010000251.1, read as the reverse complement.
ACCAGCAGCATGAGCGCGAGGCGGCCGAGCAGTGTCATCGTGTCCCCTCCGTGAAGTAGGCGACGGTCCGCCGCAGCCCTTCCGCGAAGTCCACCAGGGGCTCGTAGCCCATGTCGCGCTTGGCCGCGTTGATGTCGGCCAGCGTGTGGGGCACGTCGCCCACGCGGGTGGGCGAGTGCTGGCGCGCGAGGGAACGGCCGAGGAGCTGCTCCAGGGAGGCGATGATCTCGAGCAGGCTCGTCCGGCTGCCGCAGCCCACGTTGTACGCCTTGCCCGACACCGAGGCCGCGGGCGCCGTCGCGGCGAGGAGGTTGGCGGAGACCACGTTGTCGATGTAGGTGAAGTCGCGCGATTGCGTCCCGTCGCCGTGCACCTGGAGCGGCTTGCCCTGGGTCCCCCACAGGATGAAGCGCGGGATGACCGCCGCGTACTCGCTCTTCGGGTCCTGGCCGGGGCCGAAGACGTTGAAGTAGCGCAGCCCTACCGTCTCCACCTCGAAGAGGCGGCTCCACACCGAGCCATAGAGCTCTCCCGCCACCTTGCTCGCCGCGTAGGGCGAGATGGGCGCGGTGGGCTGATCCTCACGCTTGGGCAGGTCCGGACGCTCTCCGTACACCGACGACGAGGAGGCATAGACTACGCGCGGCTTCCTCTTCTGGCGCGCGGCGGCCACGAAGACGTGCAGCGTCCCCGTCACGTTCGAGGCGTTGGCCCCGAGGGGGTCAGCCACGGAGCGCGGGACGGAGCGCATGGCGGCCTGGTGGAAGACGGCGGTGACGCCGTGGACGGCGCGCTCCACCGTCTTCAGATTCGCCAGGTCACCGCGGATGATCTCCAGACGGCGATCGCCCTTGGCGAAGGCGAGGTTGACGCGGCGGCCCGTGGAGAAATTGTCGAGCACGCGCACGCGATGCCCCCGAGAGAGGAGGCGCTGCACGATGTGGGAGCCGATGAACCCGGCTCCGCCCGTGACGAGGAAGGTCGATGCTTTCGCCATGTCCGACGACCGATTATGATCGGCGCCGCGCGAGCTTGTCAACTTCGGCGGCACGTCGACCGCGCGTTTGACAACCCTCGCGCTGCCTCGCTAGTATGTGGCACTTTTGGAGCCCACCGGTCCACCGTCGTGCCGGCTCATCCGTCTTGCCTCGACGAAGGGAGGTCGCCATGGTTCGTAGCCTTGCCCTCGGAGTCGCCCTGCTCTCGGCCCTCGCGCTCGCCCGGCCCGACGCGGCCACGGCCCAGACCAAGGACGACACCGTCGTGTACGCACTCCAGTCCGACATCGACACCTGGGATCCCCCCGGCTCCGTGCTCCGCGAGGCCATCATCCTCGGCTACAACGTCTACGATCACCTCGCCGTTCGCGATCTCAAGACGCGCAAGGTAGTCCCGAACCTCGCCCTGTCCTGGAAGAACATCGACGACACCACGTGGGAAGTGAAGCTCCGTCAGGGGGTCAAGTTCCACGATGGAACGCCCTTCACCGCCAAGGACGTCAAGGCAACCTTCGACCGCGTGCTCGACCCCGCCAAGAAGATGATCGCCCGCGGCAACCACGCCAAGATCAAGGGCGTGGAGATCGTCGACGACAACACCGTGCGCTTCAAGACGGATGGTCCCTATCCGCTCTTCGTCGAACGCCTCACGGCCCAGGTCATGGAATCCGAGAAGGTCATCCGCGAGAAGGGCGACGAGTGGATGCAGGAGCATCCCGTGGGTACCGGTCCCTACAAGCTCGTGAGCTGGCACCGGAAGCAGGAGCACCTCCTCGTCCGCAACGACGACTACTGGGGCCCGAAGCCGTACTACAAGTACGTGCGCATCCGCATCATCCCCGAGCAGGCGACGCAGATCGCCGAGCTGCTCTCCGGCGGGGTGGACATCATCAAAGCGGTGCCTCCCGACCAGATGGACGTGATCAACAAGTCTGGGACGGCGCGGACGGGAACCTCCCCCATCCTCCGCACGTCCTTCATCCAACTCGACCAGGCGGCGCGTAGCGGTCCCAACCCCTTCACTGACAAGCGCGTCCGGATCGCCGCCAACCTGGCTCCCGACCAGGACGCCATCATCAAGCACGTGCTCAACGGACTGGGGGACCGCGTGGCCACCGCCATCAATCCCATGGCTTTCGGCTGGGATCCCGCCCTCAAGCCCTACAAGCAAGATCTCGTGCGGGCCAAGAAGCTCTTGGCGGAAGCCGGCTACCCGAACGGCGTGGAGGTCGTCTTCAACGAGGAACCGCCCACCGTGGAGCCCGCCGTCCAGCAGACCAACGACGCCATCATCGCCGACCTCACCAA
>DATGCY010000250.1:0-2813 GCA_035311385.1 Candidatus Methylomirabilota bacterium | reverse complement strand
GGGGAAGTAACCGGCGGCGAGACCGGAGAGGATGCCCACCGCGGCGCCGATGGCGGTGGCGATGACCCCGACGAGGAGCGACAGCCTCGCCCCGTACAGGATGCGCGAGAGGATGCAGCGCCCGAACTCGTCGGTGCCGAGCGGAAATTCCGCCGACGGCCCGGCGAGGGCGCGAGGCAGGTCCTGGCGGATCGGGTCGTGGGGCGCCACGCGAGGCGCGGCCAGCGCGAAGAGGATCAGCACCAGGATCAGCCCCAGCCCCGCCACGGCGAGACGGTGGCGGAGGAAGCGCCGCCCCATCTCACTCATAGCGGATGCGCGGATCGAGCCAGCCGTAGAGCAGGTCCACGGCGAGGTTCACGAGCACGAACACCACGGCCACGAGGAGCACACATCCCTGCACCACCGGGTAGTCGCGCTGGAGGATCGCTGTCATGGCCAGGCGCCCTACCCCGGGCCAGGCGAAGATCGTCTCGGTGACGACGGCGCCCCCGAGTAGGAAGCCGTACTGGAGTCCCACCACGGTGATCACGGGAATCAAAGCGTTGGCGAGGGCGTGCTTGCCGACCACGCCGAGCGGAGGCACGCCTTTGGCGCGAGCCGTGGTGACGTACTCGCGCCCGAGCACGTCGAGCATGCCCGATCGCGTGAGCCGGCTGATGATGGCGACGGAGGTGGTGGCCAGCGTGGCCGCGGGCAGCAGAATGTGGCGCAAGCCCTCCCATTCCCAGAACGGGCCCGCGCGGCCGGAGACGGGAAGCCAGCCCAGGTGCAGGCTGAAGAGCCAAATGGCCACGATGGCGACCCAGAAGATCGGCATGGAGAGCGAGGCGAGACCAGCTCCCATGGCAAGGTAGTCGAGCCAGGACGAGCGACGCACGGCGGCCACGAGACCGAGGGGAATGCCCACCAGGATCGCCATGACCATGCTCACCGTGGTCAGCTCGAGAGTGGCGGGGAAGCGGCTCCAGATCTCGACCGTCACGGGCGATCGCGATCGAAGCGAGCGCCCGAGATCGCCCTGGAGCGCCCGAGTGAGGAACGTCAAGTACTGCACGTAGAGGGGGCGCTCGAGGCCGAGCTCTGCCCGCACCCGCTGCACCACCGACTCCGGCGCGTCGGGACCGGCGATCAAGCGCACGGGATCGCCCGGCACCACGTGCATGATGGCGAAGGCGAGGAGCGACACGCCGAAGAGGACCGGCACCGTCTGGAACAGGCGCCGGAGGATGTAGCGGATCACGCCACCCCTCCCTCTTCCTCACTGAGGGAGAGGGCCGGGGTGAGGGTGAAGCGTCCTGGCGCTCCATTCCCCGAGCACCCACGGATCACTGCCGCCCCCCTCGTCCTGCCCTCTCCCCCTCCGGGGGCGAGGGGGTCGGCGCCGGCCGAGCAGCCGGTCAGTCTCCCCACTCGCGGTAGGTCTGCGGTGAGAGCTGATCGGCTCCCCGGCCGGCCCAGTCGTACTTGGTCATGCGTGGCCACATGCGCTCGCCGCCCGCCTGGAGCGCGCCGAGGATCGCGCCTTCGTCGGCATGGATCACGCGCCCGGCATCCACCACGAGGCGGCCGTTGACGTAGACCCGATCCACGTCCTCGTCGCTGGCGTTGAAGACGATGTTCTTCACGGGATCGCGCAGCGGCGTCATGCGCCACGAGGACGCCTTCCACAGAACGAGATCGGCCTTTGCGCGGGGAGCGATGCGGCCCAGGTCGTCGCGCAGCAACGCGCGCGCCCCGCCGAGGGTGGCCGCATCGAAGGCATGCGCAGCCGTGGTCACCTCGGTGTGCCGCTCCATCATCTTGGAGACCACGGCGGCCCAGCGCATGGCCTCGATCACGCTCTGCGGATTGGTGTCGGTGCCGAGGGACATGTTCACGCCTGCCGCGCGATAGCGGGCGAAGGACTCCATGGCCACCCCGCGGCGGGCGAACACCCACACCGCGTGGGCCACCGAACAGCCCGCGTCGGCCATGAGTAGGATGTCGCCCTCCGGATAGTTGGTCCACGAGGAGCCCCCGATGATGATGGCGTGGCCCAGCACGGTGTTCTGGCCCAGGACGCCCAGCTCCTTCATCCAGGCGATGGGCGTCTTGCCGTGGCGCGCCACCATCTCGTTGAACTCCACCACCGACTGCGAGGTGTGCACCTGGTACGGGCGCTTCACTTCGTCGGCGAAGCGCTTGGCGTCCTTGAGGAGCTCCGGCGTGCAGGTGTCGATCTGCGAAGGCGAGACGAAGCAGCGCACGAGATCGCCGTGGGCGCCGTCCCAGCGCTTGTGAAACTCGATGGCGCGCTTGAGACCTTGCCGTCCCTGCTCCTCGTTCCACTCCCATTCGACACGCTTGCCGTCCTTCGTCAGCCACTTGCCCGAGCGGAAGGCCTGCCCCATGTAGACGCGCAGGCCATAGTGCGGCGCGCGCTCCACCACGTATTCGCCCAGGGGGCCGATTTCCATCACCGTGGTGACGCCGCCCCGCAGCAGCTCGGCCATGGAGAAGTCGACGCAGGCACGTCCCGCTTCCTCGTCCTGGGAATCGCTCCGCACCGGGAGCATCTCGAAGAGACCGGAGAACCAGAACTGAGGATTGCCGCAGTCCTCGATGAAGGAGCGATCGAGGGGCGAGCCGCTGATGTGGGCGTGGGTGGAGATGAGGCCGGGGGTGAGGACGCGGTCGGCGGCGTCCACCGTCTCGTCGACGTGGCCATCGAAGCGTGGTCCCACATGGAGGATGCGGCCGCCCTCGATCACCACCACGCCATCGCGCAGAAGCCGGTGGCCCTCGCCGTCGAAGGCGATGACATACCCCGC